>JANYAN010000259.1 GCA_025361305.1 Burkholderiales bacterium | reverse complement strand
CAGGCCAGCGGGTCGAATTGCCCGGCGTTCGCTTCAAACGTCTCGACTGCCTGCACCAGCGACTCGGCGGTCTGCTGCCCGAAGAACAGGCCGGTGGGTGGCGTGGCGCGGCCGGGCGGCACCACCGTATCCAGCGAACCGCCGACACCGTAGGCGATCACCGGGGTTCCGCACGCTTGCGCTTCCAGCGGTGAAATGCCGAAGTCTTCGTGGGCGGCGAAAATGAACGCCTTGGCCGCAGCCAGATGCTGTGCGACCACTTCGTCCGGCTGCCAGCCCAGCAGCGTGACATTGGCCGGGCAGCGCTCGCGCAACCTGGCCGCTTCGGGGCCATCGCCGATCACGATCAGGCGCCGGCCCGGCATGGCGCGGAAAGCATCGACGATCACGTCGATGCGCTTGTACGAAACCAGGCGCGAGACGGTGACATAGCAATCGTCTTTGTCAGTATGGCACTGGAAGCGCTGGACCGACACGGGTGGATGCAGCACGCGCGCCGGACGCCGGTAGGCACGCCAGACCCGCTCGCGGATGTGGCTGGAATTAGCCAGGAACAGGTCGACGTTGTTGGCAGTCTGCCTGTCCCACATCCGCAGCCGGTGGAACATCCACCGCGCCAGCAGGCCCTTGGCGCCGTGGTCCAGGCCGTAGTCTTCGAGGTATTGCTGGTGCAGCTCCCACGCATAGCGCATCGGCGAATGAACGTAGCTGATGTGCAGCTGCTGTGCGCCGACCAGCGCGCCCTTGGCGAACGCGTGGTTGTTTGAAACGACCATGTCGAACCCGCGCAGGTCATGGCTCTCCACGGCCAGCGCGGTCACGGGCAGGTAGTTCCAGAATCGCTTGCGGATGAACGGCGCGCGCTGCAGAAAGGTGGTGGAGATCGATGTGGCTCCCAGCCTTGTCCGGCTGGCCTCGCTCAGGAAATCGATGGTCGCGAACAGGCGCGCCTGCGGACACCACTGCAGCAACATGCGGATGCAGTCTTCCGAACCGCCCCAGTCCGTCAGCCACTCGTGGACCACGGCCACCCGGGCCTCGGGTGTCGGATTGTGCGCGTTCTGTACAAGGGTCATGCCGTGATTCCGGGTCGTATTTTAAGTTGTCAGGGCCGCGGCACCGTGCCGGGGGCCAGCATCAACCGCAGGACCAGCAAAGCGCGCCTCCACTCGCGATGGCAGGCCCGGTCAAGCACCACCAGGGACAGGCTGAGCCAGACCACTGGCAGCAGCCAGGATGAAAACTTTCGCGTGAAGCGCAGGCGATTGACTACGCCGTAATATTCCGAAAGCATCGACTTGCTCCTGACCCCGCCCATTGAGCCGGTGCTGGCGCCTTCCTTGTGACGGATCCGGCTGAGCAATGCGACAGCCGGCCTGAAGCCCGCGGCGCGGCCGCGAACAGCCCAGTCCACTTCCTCGTAGTACAGGAAATATTGCTCGTCCATCAACCCCACAGCCTCCACAAACTCCCGGCTGACGAGCATGCTGGCCCCGACGGGGTAGTCGATGTCGAAATACAGCCGCTGTTCCGGTGCAGTGCCGGCTGGCAGCCTCGTCAGGTGGCTTCCTACGGCGAGCCACCGGTGGAACACGCCGCCGATCGCCTGCACCCGGCTCGGGGCCTCCCAGTCCAGCAACACCGACCCGCACAAGCCGACGCCGGGCGTCGAACGCACGGCCGCCACCAGATGGGCGAGCGCTCCCGGTTCGAGGGATACGTCGTTGTTGAGCAGCCAGTAGCTGTCCGGCGCGAATGCCTCACGGCCCCATGCGATGCAGCGATTGATGGCACCCGCATAGCCGAGGTTGGACTCCAGCCGCATGACGTGCACGGCCAGAACGGCGCTGTGGGCACCCGCGTCATCCCTGACGAACGTGGCGACATGCCCCTGTCCCTCCCGGACGCGCGGCGATGCCCGTGCCGGTCCGATCGCGCGGACGGCCCAGGCCTCGAGGTGGGCCAGTGAATCGTCGCTCGATCCGTTGTCGCAAATCAGCAATTGGAACGGCGGGCCGGACAGGGCCAGCAAGCTGTCCAGGCAGTGCACCGTATCGCGCCAGCCATTCCAATTGATCACCGCGGCAAGGATCACGTCGTCTTTCATGGGACTGGTCGGTATGCGGGCACAATTTGCCGATCCGGAGCGCCTGGCATGCGTGCGATCTTACTGCCCGGCCGGCGCGTATCATTTGCGCTGCCCGGGCGACGCCCGCGGCAAGCGCAAACATCCCGAAGGGGGCTGGCAGATGACTGGTTACAGGGAAATAGAACGGTGCCGTGTTGGCGGCAGCACCCATTTGGTGTCGGTGCTGGATCTGGGCATGCAGGCCCTGACCGGGGTCTTCCCCAAAAGCGCGGCCGAGCCGGTGGGGCAAGGCCCCCTGGAACTCGTCTGGTCGCCCGACAGCGGCCTGCTGCAGCTCAAGCATTCGTTCCAGCCGTCCGAGATGTACGGCGAGAACTACGGCTACCGTTCGGGGCTGAACCAGTCGATGGTGGACCACCTGACACACAAGGTACGCCAGCTCGAGCGGCTGGTCTGTCCGCAGGCGGGCGACACGGTGCTGGACATCGGCAGCAACGATGCGACCCTGCTCAAGGCCTATGGCGTCGATGGACTGGCGCGCGTGGGCATCGACCCGACGGGCAGCAAGTTCGCCGACTACTACCCTGCCGGCGTCAAGCTGGTGCCGGACTTTTTCAGCGCTGAAGCGTATCGGTCGGCCACGCAACGGCCGGCCAAGATTGTTACTTCGATCGCCATGTTCTACGACCTGGAGCAACCGATCGAATTTGCCCGGGAAGTTGCCTCGGTGCTGGCCGATGACGGCATCTGGCATTTCGAGCAGAGCTACATGCCATCGATGCTCAGGCTCAATTCCTACGACACCATCTGCCACGAGCATCTGGAGTACTACTCGCTGGGCGTGGTGCAGAAGATTCTCGACGCCGCCGGGCTGAAAGTCATCGACGTGACCATGAACAACGTCAACGGTGGCAGCTTTGCCGTGACGGCGGCCCGGCCGCAGAACCGGCAGTTGCGCCCGAACCAGGCCGTGATCGACTGGCTGCTGGGCCAGGAAGACCGCATGGGGCTGGGCACGCCCAAGCCGCTGCGCGACTTCGAGGAGCGAGTGTTCCGCCACCGCGACGACCTGACACGCCTGATCCGTTCGCTGACCGGCGACGGCAAGAAAGTGCTGGGCTATGGCGCATCCACCAAAGGCAATGTGGTGCTGCAGTTCTGCGGGCTGGGCCCGGCAGACATCCCTGCCATTGCCGAAGTGAACCCCGAGAAGTTCGGGCGCGTCACCCCCGGCACGCACATCCCGATCATCTCCGAGCAAGAGGCCAAGGCCATGGCGCCGGACTATTTCCTGGTCCTGCCATGGCACTTCAAGGATGGGATCCTGCGGCGCGAGAAAGACTACCTAGCCGCCGGAGGCAAGTTCATCTTCCCGTTCCCGGAAATAGAGATCGTCTAGCGAGCCAGCGGGTCAGGCCCGGCGCGCAGGCCGCCCGCCCCAGGTCGTACAACTTCATCGGCGCGTCGGCATCGCGGCTGAAGAAACAGATCAGCGCCAGCCCGGCATTGACCAGAGCCGCCGGAAAAGCATACGCAAATAGACCGCCCAGCGGGTGAACCTGCTGGCCAGCAGTCCGAAGCGCACGGTACTGGCCCGGCCCGTAGGCGCCGATGCCGCGGTACCAGACCAGCGTGATGAAACGGGACACCGGGTTGCGCATCGCGACGCCCTGGCGCGTAGCCGCGCTGAAATGGTCGAACGACCAGACCAGATCGGGCCACAAGCGGGTCCAGATCTCGAAACCACGGGCCGACCAGAGTGCATTGCCATAGCGTATGTGCACCAGCGGCTCGGCCAGCACCTTGACCCGGCCCAGCGCGGGCAGCTGGAAGATGACACCCATGTGGATGAACAGCGAGCCGTAGTAGGGTTCGCGCAGGCGTGAGCGCCAGGCAACGCGGCGGATCACCACGCCCCCGATGAAGCTCAGATACGCAGCAGCGCACGCGAAGAATTGCTCCTGTTGCGCGGGCCCGAACTCACAGTCGGACGTTACGGCGAGCTGCCGGTCCTTCAGTACCCGCGACAGGCTCTTGTCGCGCACTTGCGCGTTCACGACCAGCAACTGCGGATCATCACGCAGGCAATCCAGAACTTTTGCCACGGCGCCGGGCACCAGGATGTCGTCGTCGCTCATCAGCCAGCAATAGTCGCCGCGTGCGTAGTCCACGGCCTTGTCGAAGTCGCGGTCCACGCCGCAGTTCTGCGCTTCGCGCCGATAGACAATGCCGGGGTAGCGACGCACGTAATCCACCATCACTTCTGCCGTGCCGTCGGTGGACGCGCCATCTACCACCACCAGTTCCACCGCCGGCACCAGCTGCGCAAGAATGACATCAAGCGTCTGGCCAATGAAGTCCGCACGATTGAAGGTGGCGATGCAGACAGAGAGCCGGACGTCGGGTGGATTCGGTTGCAGGGGCATGGGATAGTTGAAATTGTCCGGCTAAACCTGGCCCGACGGTGCCCGGGCAGCCGCCTTGCGATGACCGGCACCCCATCTTTGCCGCATCCATCGCTGCGCCGGCATCTCGAAGTATTGGTGACTTGCAAGGGACAACGGGATCAACACCGCGAAAAACAGCAGCAACGCGATGGGCGAGGCGAACCACGCCCTGGGGAACAGCAACACGCCGACAAGCGCCAATGGAAAGTGGAGCAGGTAAGACGAGTACGAGATGTCCCCCAGCCACGCGGCCTTGCGCCACAGGGAACCCCTGCGCGTCTCGGCCAATGCGAGGTAGAGCACCGTCAGCGGAAACAGGAACGTGACGGCGAAGCGTTCGCTCCAGCCTGGTGTCGGCATGAATGCATCCAGCGTGATGTCGGTGCGCACGCTGACCAGCGTGACGCCCCAGGCAAGCAGCACAGCGACGCGCAGGAAACGCTCTACCCACAGCCGCCCCACCAACTGCCGGTACGCGAGATAGGTCAGTCCGCCGACGAAAAAGATGCCAAGGCAATACCGGTTGAAGTCGTGATCGGGCGCTTCGAGGCCGATAAAAGCCAGCATGGCAATGGGAACAGCGCGCATGGGCAGCCACCGCAGTGCCACGAAGAAGGCTGCGTAAAGCAGGACTTCGACCGATACCGACCAGGACGGGCCGTTGAAAGAGAACCGCTGCTCAAGACCCCATTTCTGCGCAAACAACAGGTTCAGAAAGAAATGCCAGGCGTCGTTCCACAGATAGACAAAGGGCCGGCCGTTGGCCTCGATATAAATCCACTGACCGGCCGCGACGACCAGCAGCGTTGCGAAGTGCAGCGGATAGAGGCGCGACATGCGCAGCACGAAGAAGGTGCGCCAGTCCATCGCACCACTGCTGATGCGTTCGCCATAGAGCCAGAAGAAAATGAAACCCGAGAGGACGAAGAACAAGTCCACGGCCCGCCAGCCCGAAACGTAGAACGGAAACAGGGCATCCGGCCAGGGGTTGCCGACGCCGAAGTGCTGCCAGTGCCAGAACACGACGGACAATGCCGCCACACCGCGCAAGGCGTCCAGGGAATGGAATCGATCCGGTGTTTGCATCGTCCCGGCTTTCCTCTATCGGCTGGCCGGCCGCAGGCGGCGCAGCCCACGGACACCCGCGCCCAGCACCGCCGCCGCCCAGGCAGGTATCAGGCGATACAAGGTCAGCAGGCACAGGCTGCGCGGCGTGCGATCGCAGTGCAACTGCCGATAGAGCGAATCGAGCAATTGGCGGTCTTCCCGAACCGGGTCGTCGCGGCACAGCGTCTTCGCGTAGAGAAACATGCGCAGCGTGAATTCGTTTCGCAACACCCGACGAATGTGAAACGCCTCGACGCTGTCACGGCCAAAGACGGCATCACCGATCGCGTGATACCCCTGGATCGCGATGCGAAAGCGGTTGACCACGCCGGCACGGGCAAAGGAGTCGTTCTCGGCACGCTGGTCGAGCCATATCTCGGGGATGTAGGCCACGCGCAAGCCCTGCGGCGCTAGCGTGAATATTCGCACCACGTGGGCCCAGCAGCTGGTGGCAAACCTGGGATCCATCCGGCCGCGGTCCCATGTCGACTTCCGAATCACGATGCCGCTGATGAAGCTGAAGAATGCCTCTGTGGAGGCGGCCCTGGCAAACCATTCCCTGCGTTGCCCGGCGTCGGTCAGGTCGCTCTGGACAAACTCGGAGGCTGGCAACAGTACCACGTGGTCGAACATGAATTTCATGCCGATGTCGCAGATGGCATGCCGGCAGAGCAGCACGTCGGCGCCGCCAGTGATGCTATCCATTGCGCGCGCCACGCTGCCTGGTCGCATGACATCATCGCCGCTGAAAAGCCAGCAAAACTCGCCACGCGCGTGCGACACGCAGGTTGCCAGGTCGGCGTCGATGCCGCCCTTGGCCGGGGCCCGCACATATCGCAGGCAAGGCCGATCGAACCGTTGCATCACCGCCGGCGTGTCGTCGGTGGAGCCACCATCGAAGACCACGACCTCTGCGTCCTGGCCACACTGCGGCAGGATCGACGCCAGGGCCGCTGGCAGGAAGTCCCCGCAGTTGTACACAGGGATGCAGATCGACAGCCGGATGTTTGTCATGGTGCAAGGGCACGCATGCCGCGCAGCTGCTCACGCGCTGCCGGCAGGCAGGCAATGGCAACGGCCGTGACGAGACCCCAGTAGATGACCAGCTGCGTTGCCGTCATGAAGCGTGATGGGCTCGCCGCGTGAATCCATGCCAGGGCGCAGGCCGATGCGCCACAGCACAAGGCGGGGCGCACGACACCCTGCAGATACCACCGCCCCTTTTCGCCCTTCAGCAGGCGCCTGTGCATCAACTGCGGGGTAATCAGCACATAGCCTGCATTGACGAGCAGCCACCCGGCGGCCGCTCCGGCCGCGCCAATACGGCTGGCCGCCCACCATGTCGCCGGGGCCAGGATCATCACGGCCGCGATGTTGACGCGCAGCGTCAGTGCGGTCCACCCGGCCGCCAGTTGCAGTGCATACGGAACGTTCATGAGGCCATTGAGCGCCGTCCCCAGCACCAGGCAGACCAGGATCGGGGCGCCGGCCTGGCTGAGCCCTGCGTCTGCGGTGACGACGAACAGCGCCTGGGCCGGAAAAAATGCCAGGACAAAGCCCGCGGGCATGACCATGGCCGCCACCACTTGACTGCTCGAATGATAGAAGCTGCTCGTGGCGCTCGCATCGCCAGACGCCCACAACGCGGCCAGGCGGGGATAGATGATCGTGAAGAAGGGGTCGATCAGGGTGTACAACGCGGCGGCCAGGGTGCCGGCAATCACGTAGATGCCGAAATCAGAAAGCTGCAGCAGGTAGCTGAGGATGAACTTGTCCATCTGCATCAACAGAATGTTGGTGATGGCGATCGCCGTCATCCCGCCCGCAAAGCGCCGCGACCGCGCCAGGGCAGCCCATGCAGGCCGTGGCCTGTGCCCGGGCAGCGTCAGCGCACGCCACAGCTGAATCCGGGTGCCGATCGACTGCAGGATCGAGGCCAGCAGCTGCGCCGCAAAGAAACTGTCCAGCGTCGGCCATAGCCAGAGCGCAGACACCGTCAAGCCCACGCGGACGAAACTGAAAGCGCAGATGGACAGGGCCAACGGCAGCTGGCGATGCAGCCCGGCCAGACCGGCGCTGTACAGGTTGGTCGGCCAGCCGCAGGCCAGGGCCAGGGCGGCCAGTTGCAGCGCCCGGGTTACCTGTTCGGCCGTGAGCACGTTCAGATTCACCCACTTCGACGCGACTACGGGCGCCAGGGCCGCCAGCATCAGGCCAATGGCCGCTGCCAGCGCGAACGAGGCTCGCTCGAACGTGGCTGCGGCATCACGCCCCTCCCGCAGGGCCGGGGGCTCGCGCCCGCCGCCGGCCAGCTGCCTCGTCAGCGTGGTGTGAAGCCCGAAGTCCATGAACGCCACCAGCACCTGCATGCTGGCAAACAGGCCCACCACGCCATAGGCCTCGATGCCCAGGAAGCGCAGGTAAATCGGCAGCGCCAACAGGCCCAGCAACGCCGACAAGCCCCGGGCAACGATGGAGACGGCCAGCGCCTTTCTTACGTCTTCCATGCCGTGCCCAGCATCCGGTTCAGTGCGAGCAGAAAATCACGCGCGCCATCTTCCCAGGTGAACGCCGGCATGGGGGCAATCCCGGGCCGCATATCGCGTTGCACGTGGGCGCGAACCTGCGCGGCCAGTTCGGCGGCAGAACCAGCGCGAACCAGGAAGACGCCGGCATCCGCGAGTTCAGCCAGCGCGGGCAGGTCGCTGGCGATGACAGGACAGCCACGGACCCGTGCTTCGACCAGCGGCAAGCCGAACCCTTCCGCCAGCGAAGCAAACACCAGGGCCCGGCACTTTTCGTAGGCCAGGGAGATTTCGGCGTCTGAAGCGTCGAACAGCGCCAGCAGGCGATCGCCCGTGCGGGGATGGGCGCGCATGGCCTGGGCCAGCGCCTTGCACTGCGGGTGCACGCGTCCTGCAATGAACAAGCGGGCCGGGTTGCCTTCGTTCCAGAGCTGCTCGAACACGTCGATCAGCATCCGATGATTCTTGCGCGGCTCGATGGTGCCGATGGCAGCGAAGCACGGCGCACCTGATTGAACGAACGTGGTGACTTCGTCGCGCACCGGTCCACCGGGCTCGTGCGGCAGGTCGCTACCAAGACGGAAATGTGCTGCCGGCGGCTCGGCCAATCCCTGTTCGCGGCAAAACCGGTGCAGGTCATCCTGGGTCGCCCTGGATATGCACAGAACCGCGTCGCAGCTCGCCAGCATCCGCGGCAGCCAGTCCCGAAACACGCGGGTGAAGAGCGGCGCGCAATACTGCGGCTGGCGCAGCGGGATCAGGTCATACAGGATCAGCACGACCTTGGCACCACCCGCCCGCGCATGGTCGGCCCCGAGCCACGCGCCGTAGTTCCAGGATTCGTCGCCAATCACCACTGTGTCGCCCGAGCGGAACTCGAGCAATGGCTCGCGGTTGCTGAGTGCGTCGAAGGCCCATCGGTTGTGCCATCGCCAGGCGCGATGCAGGAACGGCAGCGGAACACAGGCCGACGCGACGGCCCGTACAGCGCCATGGTCGGCCCAGCGCAGCAGGCGCGCCGCCAGGCCTGCCCTCGCAGGCCCGGGGCGTCCCGGCACCGCCACCGAGCCGGCCTGCCGGAACCCGCCCGAGTGGAAGGCGACGGGGACACATTGCCACCCGCCTTGCTGGCCCAGCGTCTCGAGGCAGGCGAGCAGCCGTCGCACGGTGCGCGTGATGCCGACGTTGCCTTCCTGGGTGCGGGTGTAGGTCACGTCAAACAGCAGCCGTGGCCGCGCGCTCATATCTCGCGGTCCCAGGGCAGCCCTGTGCGGCCGCGGATATGGTCGCAGTCGACGGTGGCCTTGCCACTGAGGACATCATCGACCGAGCCGATGGCCACCGGGTTCAGCGCCCGCCAGAACTTGTAGAGGACCTGGCCATCGTCCAGCACATACACCTTCATGTCCGAATTGGGGTACTGGCGTAGCGACCCGCCCGCAATCGGGAGCGTCTTGGCCTCGCGGGGACGGAAGAACCGCGGGCATAACTGCTCGACCTTGTCCAATACCGCTTCGGTCCGGGCCGGGGCGACCGTCACGGGCGCTGGCGGCCGGTCAACCGGGTACCGCAAGGGGCAGGCCCAGAAGCCGATTTGGTCGCGCCCCTCAAAGTCCTTGGCGCCTTGGCGGTGGCCGATGGCAGCCAGCCCGCCTGACGTCAGCAACTCGCAGCGCTGGTTGGCGTCGAGCGCCAGGCGCACCGGGCCTATCAGCGTGTCCAGCGCCTGCCTGACCTCGGGGCTGGGCTGGCGGTCGGCCTGGACCTGGCCACGGATAGACGGTGCGAGCAGCACGAGCCGGCCGGCTTTGCCCAGAAACTCCGCCGTCCATCCGGCATCCCGAATCACGCCGCCGCCGCTGGTGATGTTGATCCAGCGCGAGGCGGGCGGGAACTGGGGTGCGATCAGCGAATAGGAAATGGTGGACAGCGTGACGTAGGTTGTCGGTGGCGCGCGTGCAGCGTCACCGGGCAGGTCCACCTGGAAATAAGGCGCGTCTTGCCATGTGGCCCAGGTCCATGCGTCCCAGGGGGAGTTTTGCAGCACGACGAAAGCTTGCGCGGCCAAGAGTGCCGCCGCCATGAAGAGCCTGAACCAGCGGCTCAGGGGCAACAGGTAGATCAGCCCAGCAACCGCCGGTCCGGCACACAGCAGAATCGGAATCCAGTAGCGGCCATTGCCCGACGTGATCATCCAGGGCACCGTGGCTACGAGCATCAGCATGAGCAAGGCCAGCGCCGCCCGCGGGTTGGCGGCCAGGCGCCGCCAGCACAACACCACGGCAACGGCCACCAATATCAGGGCCGCGAACCGCAGATCGGGCGCTGGGATTTCCACGTAGACATTCGCGTCTGGCGCTGCCATCGCGAAGAAACGCAGGAAGAATTCCAGCCACGTATCCGGTTTGAAGCGGATCATCGGACCCAACCCGACAGCGCGCGCGCGGATTCGAACCAGTTGTCGTACAGCGGGTACATCGGGTTGCCGTAATGCGTCCAGAGCTGCCAGCCCCAGTAACCGTACGCCAGCATGAAGCCCAGGCCCGCAGCCAGGCAGGCGAACACCAGGCGACGCAGCCTGCAAGACAACCCTGCACCCCACCAGCACCACAGGACGGGCAGCACGACTGCGACCGGCGCATTGCTCAGCTTGAAGCCGACTGAAATGCCGGCCAGCAGGCCTGAAAGCCACGCGGCTTTGAGCAGGGCCGCCTCAGCGGGATTTGGCGCGGCCAGCGGTCCCAGTGCGATGGCGATGGCCCAGACCAGTGGAATGGCTGCGAGCAGGTCGTTGCCGGTTGTGTCCAGCATCGACAACACGATGCCGCTCATGAGCGCAAGCGCCACGGCCACCGTCCGCATGGCGACGTCGAACCACTCGCGGCCAGGAATGCAGGCTCGGGCAAGCATCCAGACGGCCGGCACGACCAGCAGGTCCACCGCTGCCATGACGACACCTGCCGCCACGCCGCTGGCACCACCCAGAGCCAGCTGGTAGATCGGCCAGTAGAGGTAGGGGTACTGGTAGGCCTGGTAGGAAGCCGCCATGAAGTCCTGGTCGAATCTGGGATGTCCCGCCACCCAGCCGAGGTAGATATGGTGATTGAGGGCGTCCCAGCTCAGGCCGATGTGCCCCAGCATCACGGGAACGGCCATGAGCCCGGCGGCGCTTGCTGCCAGGACCAGCACGAGTTCCCACCGCAACAGCCAGTGCGGCGCGTTCAGCCGATCCTCAGCCATGGCGCTTGCTGTCAACCGTGCGCCAGCACAGTTCCGCTGCGCCGGCGAACAACGCGCCAGCGACAGCCTGCATGCCAACAATCATCAGTGTCACGGCAGGAATCACGGCGCGCATGCCCTGGCTGGGGTCCAGGGCGCCGAAGCCCGAGGAGCTCCAGTCGTACACAATCGCCAGCGACGCCAGCAAGCCCAACAGGAACAAGACACCGCCGAGCAGCAAGCCGGTTTCCACCGTGCGTAGCGGCCGGGTTCGGGCCAGCCAGGGCGGCTCGGGCACGATCCCCGAGACGACGCCCAGCCACTTGGTCAGGACGGCGAGCTGGACCAGTTGCATACCCATGACGATGGCCCCGGCCATGTAGAGGAGGGAGTGGACGCGCAGCCCTTGTGACGACGGTTGCGAAAGGCTGGGTTGCAGCGCGACGAACCCGGCACAGCCCACTGCAAGCAGGACGAGGCCCGGATAGAGGAACAGCCAGCGCGGGCAAAACAGCAAAAGGAACCTGAGGTGGCGCCAGCCGTCGCGCCAGGTTCGCAGGTGGGGCGGGCGGTCCCGCCCGTCCGGCTGCAGCGTGGTGGGCACTTCGACGATCCGCAATCCGCCCAGGGCGGCCTTGGCCACCATTTCGGAGGCGAACTCCATGCCGCCGCTGACCAGGCCCAGCCGGCGGATCGCCTCCCGCGAGAACCCGCGCAAGCCGCAGTGAAAGTCACGGATGCGCGTGCGGAAGAACAGCCGGCCGATGAAGCTCAGGACGGGGTTGCCCAGGTAGCGATGCAGGAAGGGCATGGCCCCCTGTGCGATGCCGCCCTTGAATCGATTGCCCATGACCAGCTCGGCGCCGGCACGCAACTGATCGACATAGGCGTCCAGGCGGGAAAAGTCATAGCTGCAGTCGGCATCTCCCATGATGACGTAGCGGCCCTGGGCGGCATTGATGCCAGCCAGCAAGGCCGCGCCATATCCACGCACCGGCACCTGCACGACCCGCGCACCCGCCGCAGACGCGAGCGCGACCGAGCCATCGGTCGAGCCGTTGTCCGCAATCAGCACTTCGCCATCGATGCCGGCCTTTTCCAGAAAGCCACGGGCCGCCCGGATGCAGGCTTCAATGGTTATTGCCTCGTTCAGGCAAGGCATCAGGATGGTCAGTTCCACGGGTCAATTATCAACAGCAAATCTGGCGCTCAAAAAAAAAGAGGGGCGAGTGCCCCTCTTTTTGCTGAAGGTACGCTTCAGGCACCGCGGCATGAGCCGGGCAGGTACTTGGCTTCGATGGTCGTGCCCATCGTGCTGGAACCGCAGATCCAGCGGTTGATCGTGGTGCCAGGCGAGTACGTCAGGGCAGCGCCGGCCGCGTCAGCCGGAACTAGCGTCACGACGTTGCCGTCGATGCCGGTGCCGATGCCTTGTGCCGTCACCGTGACCTTGCCATTCGCATCCGTGGCCACGCTGGTCACGTACTTGGACGACGACGTGGTGCTTTCGCAGCCCCAGGCGCCGGCGCCTACGTTGGTTTGCGAGCCAGACTGATAGACCTCAGTGATGGTGGTACGGCAGGCCGACGCAGCCAGGATCACCTCGGACATCTTTGCCCGCTTGGTGTAGTCCTGGTACGCGGGCAGAGCCACGGCCGCCAGAATGCCGATAATCGCGACCACGATCATCAGTTCGATCAGGGTGAAACCCTGTTGCAGTTGACGCTTCATAGGAAACCTCCGGGAGTTGTGTGAAGAAGCAAAGCCAATCAGCAAATGCTGTGCCAATCCGCCGCACGTGAAAAAGTAGACAGTTTTGCCGCTTTTGCTGCAGGGCAACCTGCCGAAAAACGGCAATTCCCGGAAACGCCGACATTTTTGTCGGCACTAAAGGTCTACTTGATACAAACTGACCTGACCTGCTTCAGGTCGGTCATACCCATCATGATCTTCTCCATGCCGTCCATCTTCAGGGTTCGCATCCCGGCCTCGACTGCGGCGGAAAAGAGTTCAGCCACCCGGGCCCTTTCCTGGATCAGCTTCTTGGCGTTGTCGTCGGCCACCAGCAGTTCGTGCAGGCCGATGCGCCCCTTATAGCCTGTCTTGTTGCACTTGTCGCAGCCGACGGCCCGGTAGAACTTGAGCCGCCCGTCCTGTCCGTAATCCTTGAGCCAGTTGTCGTAGAGCTTCTTGGCCTCCCCCGCGTAGTCGGCTTTCCAGGCGCTGGAATGGCGCAATTCCTCGGCGTATTCAGTCAGGAACGTCTTGATTTCGTCGGAATCGGGCGCGTATTCCTGCTTGCAGTCGCATAGCTTCTTGGCCAGCCGCTGCGCCAGGATGCCCAGCAGGGCGTCGGCAAAATTGAAGGGGTCCATGCCCATGTCGAGCAGGCGGATGATCGATTCGGGCGCCGAATTGGTATGCAGGGTCGAGAACACCAGGTGGCCCGTCAGCGAGGCTTCCACGCCCATCGAGACCGTTTCCTTGTCGCGCGATTCGCCGACCATGATGATGTCCGGATCGGCCCGCAGGAAGGCCTTCATTGCCACTGCGAATGTCAGCCCGGCTTTCGGATTCATCTGGACCTGACGCAGGCCTTTCTGCGTGATTTCGACCGGATCTTCTGCCGTCCAGATTTTGGTTTCGGGCGTATTCAGATAGCCGAGCACGGAGTGCAAGGTCGTGGTCTTGCCTGAACCGGTAGGACCGCAGACGAAGAACAATCCATACGGTTTGCTGACCGTTTCCTTCAGGATGGTGACATTGCGCTGAGACAGGCCGAGCTTGTCAATCGGAATCGGTTCACCTGCGGCCAGAATACGCATCACGATATCTTCGACGCCGCCGGCCGAAGGGATCGTAGCGACCCGCAGCTCGATGTCGAGCGGGCCGAACTTCCTGAACTTGATTTTGCCGTCCTGCGGTCTCCTCTTTTCCGAGATGTCCAGGTCGCACATGACTTTCAAGCGCGCAGCGATGGCGTTGCGATAGCTCGCGGGCACTGAAATGTAGTTCTGTAAAGTGCCATCCTTGCGGAAACGCACTTCAGTCTTGCCTTTGCCGGGATAAGGTTCGATGTGAATGTCGGATGCGCCCTGATGGTAGGCATCGATGATGATCTTGTTGACCAGTTTGACCAGTTCGTTGTCCTGAGCCAGCGAAGCATCGTCCGCGCTCCCACCGCCCTCTTCGTCGCCCTCTTCATCCATGGTCGACAGCAATTCACCAATCGACGATGTATCGCCCGACTCCGCGCCGAAGAACTGATCGAGTGTCGCAGCGAACTCCCGATGGGTGCAGACCTTGTAGACAACCTTGTGTTTTGGAAAGATATTGCTTACCACCTTGGACGCGCGCACCTTTTCCGGATCGGTCGTCAGCACGATCAGTCCTTCTTTGACGTCCTCAATTGGAAGCCAGAGACTGCTTTCCACGTAGTCGCGCTTCAGATTCTTCAACAGATCGAGCGGTTTTACACGATCTTGCTTGAAGGATTCGCAGGGCACCTTAAAGAATTGTGAAAGCGCTTCGCCGATCGCCGGAGGCTTGACCTGGAATTCGTCGATCAGCACGTCCTCGATGTCAAGATTCTTGCGGCGTGCCGACCGCGTGGCCAACTCCATTTCCTCGGCAGACAGCACGGCATTGGTGACGAGATGGTCGTATTTTCCGCGCAGCATCGCAGCGGGCCGGCTGCGCTGACGCAACGCGATCTCCAGCGTCTCGCACAGATGCGCCGCACCCTCTTCCGCGATGGTGGAAAACGGCTGCCCGCTCTTGGAATTGATGACTTGAATTACGCCGATCAATTCGTTGGCCCCGCTGTCGACAACAGGTGCCACCAGCATTTGCTTGGTGCGAAACCCGGTGCGCTTGTCGACTTCTTTCAGGAACTTGAGATTGGGGTTGTGCGCGCGCAGCTCGTTGTCATCGTACACATCACGAATGTTGATCAGCTTCTTCGACAAAGCCACGAATCCGGCGATGCTCTGCTCGTTGATCGGCAGCTTGAGATCCTTGAACGAGGACAATCCGGTCTTGACCTTCGAAATGATCGATGTCCGGTCTTCCGAAAGCACGTAAATCGTCAGTCGCTCGGCTTCGAATAGCGAACAAATATCCTGCGACAGCTCGAGCATGATCTCATCGATATTGCTGGTCGCATGAATCTTGTTCGTTACGGCCTGGAGTCTCTTCTGAAACTCCAGTTTGTGGCTCATCTCGGCCAGATTCTGGCCGGCTTGTGGCTTGGTTTCAAAGACTGTGCTCATGGCGTGCGTCCTTCTTCCATTTGCGGGTGCAACCTGCTGATACTAACTCAGCGGCCGCCGAACTGTTAATACAGCCTGGCCGGGCCTGCCGGATTCAAAACTTGAAAACCTGTCCGTTGGAAAGCATGCGCGGGTTGTAGCGCTCAGCGCATTCTTCCACCTCTTGCATCGTGAGGGTGCCAGCACCGGGTTTGAGATGCGTCACAAACACCCGGGTCGAACGCTGCAGCTTGGCCAGTTCTTCAGCGAGCATGCTCGGACAAAGATGCT
>JANYAN010000243.1 GCA_025361305.1 Burkholderiales bacterium | reverse complement strand
TCGGTGAATCTGCTGGGCGACTGGCTTCGCGATGCTCTCAATCCTCGGCTGCGGTGACGCGGGAATACGGACATCCGGACGCAGAGGACGCAAAGGTTACGCAAAGGACGCAAAAGAAGACGAATAAAAAATTGAACACCGGAATTCTGACTTTTTTGCGTCCTTTGCGCTCTTTTGCGTCCTCTGCGTCCGGATGTCCGTATTCCCGCGTCACCGCAGCCGAGGATTGAGAGCATCGCGAAGCCAGTCGCCCAGCAGATTCACCGACAGGGCGATCAGCACCAGCATCACGCCGGGGAAAACGGTGATCCACCAGTTACCGGAAAAGAGAAACTTGTTGCCCACCTGGATCAGCGTGCCCAGCGATGGCGAATTCGGCGGCGCGCCCACGCCGAGGAAAGACAGCGTGGCCTCGGTGATGATGGCGGTGGCCACCTGGATCGTGGCCAGCACCATCACGGGGCCCAGAATGTTGGGCAGCACATGCCGCACCATGATGCGCAGCGGAGCCACACCGGTGACGCGTGCGGCCAAAACGTATTCCTTGTTGCGCTCGACCAGAGTTGAGCCGCGCACCGTGCGCGCGTACTGGACCCAGCCGGTCATCGAAATGGCGATGATCAGCACGCCGAAAGCCAGCGACTCGTTGCCGTTCGGAAAAAGCGCCCGGGCCACGCCGGCGATCAGCAGCGCGATCAGGATGGCCGGGAAGGAGAGCATCACGTCGCATACGCGCATGATGAATGCATCCAGCGTGCCACCGACGAACCCGGCCAGCAGCCCGAGGCTCACTCCCGCGATGACCGAGAGCAAAACCGAGGCCAGGCCAACCAGCAGCGAGATGCGGGCACCGAACATCAGTGCCGAGAGGATGTCGCGCCCCTGGTCGTCGGTGCCCAGAAAGTACTTGGAACTGCCGCCCTGCGACCACGTGGGTGGCAAGAAGGCGTCGCCCAGTTCCAGCGTGGCCAGGTCGAATGGGTTGTAGGGCGCGACCAGGTTCGCGAACACGGCGCAGAAGATGCAGACGAACGCGATCGCGCCTGCAACGACCGCCACCGGAGAAGTGCGGAAGCTGTAGCCGACGTCGCTGTGCCAGGCCCTGTGGAACCAGCCCTGAGCAGAAACCGTCATTACTTGACCGTGATGTACTTCCACACCATGTCGTTGTTGGGCATCTGCACCATCTCGATGTTCTTTTTCGTCACCCAGTTCAGCGCCTGCTGATGCAGCGGGATGTGGCCGACATCGTCCTGATGGATCTTGATGGCCTCGTGGATCATCTCGTTGCGCTTCTTCTGGTCGGTCTCGGACGAGATCTTCTGGGTCAGCTCATCGACCCTGGGGTTGCTGTAGGCGCCCAGGTTGAACTGGCCGCGGCCGCCTTCACCGGGCGACGACATGATCGGGTACAGCACGTTGTGGGCGTCCACAGTGCCAGACGTCCAGCCCAGCATGTAGAAACTGGTGTCGCGGCGCAGGATCTTCGGGAAGTAAGTGCCCTTGGTTTCGATCTCCAGCTTGATCTTCACGCCCACTCGGGCCAGGTTCGCGGCCACGGCCTGGCAGATCGGGCCGTCGTTCACGTAGCGGTCGTTCGGGCAGTTCATCGTGACCTCGAAGCCCTGCGGGTAACCGGCTTCGGCCAGCAGCTTCTTCGACGCCTCGGGGTCGAACGGAAGGCGCTTGGCCAGATCCGGCGCGAAGCCGTTGACTTGCGGCGGGAACATTTCGGCCAGCGGTGTCGAGGCGCCGCGCATCACGGTGCGCTTGATGCCTTCTACGTCGATGGCCTGGTAGAACGCCTGGCGCACGCGCTTGTCCTTGAACGGGTTCTTGCCCTTCACGCTGGAGAACAGCAATTCGTCGCGTTTCTGGTCCATGCCAAGGAAGATCACGCGCAACTCGGGGCCTTGCAGCACCTTGAGGTTCGGCAAGGTCTTGAGGCGCTCGACGTCCTGCACCGGCACCGGCTCCATCACGTCGATCTCACCGGAAATCACCGCGGCGACGCGCGTGGCGTCGTTGCCGATCACGTTGAAGATCACTTCGTCGACATTGCCTTCAATCTTGCCCCAGTAATTGCCGTTGCGAACGAACGTCGTGCGCACATTGGGCTGGCGTTCGCGCACGCGGTACGGGCCCGTGCCGTTCGCGCGGAACGACGCCGCGTTCTCGATACCCTTGCGCCGGTCCACCGGCTTGGTCGCCTGGTTGGTCTCGCACCATTTCTTGCTCAGGATGTACCAGTTCGTCAGCAGGTCGGGCAGGATCGGGAACGGCGTGGCGGTGTCCATCTCGACCACGAGATCGTTGATCTTGCGCATGGCCTTGATCGGGCCCACGGCGCTTTGCAGGTCGGAGCCCTCGCCCCTGGCGCGGTCATAGCTGAAGATCACGTCGTCCGCGGTGAACGGTGTGCCGTCGTGGAATTGCACGCCCTTGCGCAACTCGAAGCGCCACACCGTAGGTGCCGTCTGCTTCCAGCTGGTGGCCAGCGCAGGTGCCAGCCTGAAATCCTTGCCGCGTGTCACCAACGGCTCATAGACGTTGCCGGTCACGGAAAGCTGAAGCGATTCCTGCAGCGAGTGCGGATCCAGCGATAGCGAATCGCCCTGGTTGGCGATCTTCACCGTCACCGCACCGGCCTGCATCGCGGCCATGGCAAAGACTGCGAACAAGGCAGCAGAAAGTGGGTTGGGCTTTATATTCATCAGCTGGCTCCTCATTGAAACGGAAATGTCAGGAAGGTGATTCGGAAAGCGGCATCGCCTGTTCGGCCAGGCTAGCGTGCAAAGCCGAGCCCAGAGGCAGGATGTCGTCGTTGAAGTCGTAGCGCGTGTTGTGCAGGAAGCAGCTACCCTCGCCGCCCTGGCCGATCCA
>JANYAN010000233.1 GCA_025361305.1 Burkholderiales bacterium | reverse complement strand
GTCGCCCGGTCGTAGATCTTGGTGCTTTGCCCGATATATACCCCCATCGAGATCACCGAGTTTTCCTCGACGATCACGCCCTCGACCACCTCGGAACGCGCCCCGATGAAGCAATTGTCTTCGATGATGGTGGGCCCGGCCTGGACCGGCTCGAGCACGCCGCCAATGCCCACGCCGCCCGACAGATGGACGTTCTTGCCGATCTGCGCGCACGAGCCGACCGTGGCCCAGGTATCGACCATCGTGCCTTCGTCCACGTAGGCGCCGATGTTCACGTAGGAGGGCATCAGGATGGCGCCCTTGGCGATGTAGCTGCCTCGACGCGCAACGGCCGGCGGCACCACGCGCACGCCGGTGGCGGCCATCTGCTCGGCCGAGAGATGGGCGAACTTGGTGGGCACCTTGTCATAGAAGCCGAGGTCGCCAGCCCGCACGACTTCGTTGTCGCGCAGCCGGAACGACAGAAGCACAGCCTTCTTGATCCACTGATGCACGCTCCACTGGCCCACGGCCTGTCGGGTAGCGACACGTAAACGGCCCTTGTTCAGCTCGGAGATGACATGCTCCACCGCATCGGCCGTTTCTTTCGGCGCGGCCTTGGCGGAGATATTGGCGCGGTTCTCCCACGCGGCGTCGATGAGGGTCTGGAGCTGTTGGGTCATGGGTTCAAGGATTTCTGGATTTCACAAACTGGACAATTCGCTGCGCGGCCTCGAGGCACTCCGGCGTCTGCGCCACCAGCGCCATGCGCACGCGTCCTGCGCCGGGGTTGATCCCCGCGGTCTCCCTGGCCAGGTAGCTGCCGGGTAACACCGTGACATTGTATTGAGCCTGCAGGTCGCGGGCGAAATCAGCGTCGCTGCCCCGCACTCCCGCCCACAGGTAGAAGCCGGCATCCGGCAAGCCGACGTCGAGCACTTTGGCCAGCAGCGGCGTGACCTGGGCGAACTTTTCGCGGTACAGGGCCCGGTTTTCCACCACGTGCCGTTCGTCGCCCCAGGCCGCGATGCTGGCAGCCTGGACCATCGGGCTCATGGCGCTCCCATGATAGGTGCGGTAGAGGAGGAAAGACTTGATGAGGCTGGCATCGCCGGCCACGAAGCCGCTGCGCATGCCAGGCACATTGCTGCGCTTGGACAGGCTGGTGAAGGACACCAGCCGGCGGAAATCGGACCGCCCAAGCCTTTGCGCTGCCTCCAGACCACCCAGAGGCGATTCATCGCGGAAGTAGATCTCGCTGTAGCACTCGTCCGAGGCAATGATGAAGCCATGACGGTCGCTCAGCTCGAACAGCCGGGCCCATTGGTCCAGCGGCATCACGGCACCCGTGGGGTTGCCCGGAGAGCACACGAACAGAAGCTGGGTCCGGGCCCAGACGTCGACCGGAACGGTGTCCCAGTCGATTGCGAAATTGCGGTGCGGATCGCTGGGCGCGTAGTACGGTTGCGCGCCTGCCAGCAGGGCGGCACCTTCGTAGATCTGGTAGAACGGATTGGGACACACCACCACGGGATTCGTGCCCGGGTCGATCACGGTTTGCGTGAACGCAAAGAGTGCCTCGCGCGAGCCGTTGACCGGTAGCACCTGGGTTTTGGGGTCGACCTCAAGTCCGTAGCGCGTGTTGAGCCATCGCACGAACGCTTCTCGCAGCGCCGGCTCCCCGGCGGTGGAAGGATAGGCGGCAAGGCCACCGAGCGAGCCGGCCAATGCCTGTTTGATGAATTCGGGCGTGGGGTGGCGCGGCTCGCCAATGCCCAGGCTGATGGGCCTGTAGGCCGCGTTAGGTGTTATGTCCGCAAAGAGTTGCCGCAGCCGCTCGAACGGGTAGGGCTGCAGCCGGGACAGCAGGGGATTCATGGGACCGATTATCGGTCCCCGCCGCCTGCTACTTCTTCTTCGGCGGCTCGGCCGCCTGAGGCTTGCCGTCATCCTTGGGCTGGTCGCCCAGCACGCTCTTGAGCGGACAGACGCTGAAAGCGGGGCATTTCTTGCAGCCCGCGACAATGGCTATGGGACAGACGGTCATGGAGGCTCCTCGTGCGATACGTTGTGCAGCGAGTATGGGTCCTGGCCGCGTCAGGGTCTACCCCCACGCCTCGGGTAACATCAGCCATGGGCCTGCCGCCGCACGGCGGCGGGCGCGATCCAGAAAATCCATACAAGTCAATGACTTAGCGAAGTCCCAGGTCTGCCGTGCGTCTCAACTCGATCAAGTTATCCGGCTTCAAGTCCTTCGTTGAGCCCACCAACTTCATGCTGCCGGGTCAACTGGTGGGCGTCGTGGGTCCGAACGGCTGTGGCAAGTCCAACATCATGGACGCGGTGCGCTGGGTGTTGGGCGAGTCCCGCGCCAGCGAACTGCGTGGCGAGTCGATGCAGGACGTGATCTTCAACGGCACGAATACACGCAAGCCGGCCTCACGTGCTTCCGTTGAACTGGTGTTCGACAACGCCGACCACCGTGCCGGCGGCCAGTGGTCGCAGTTCGCGGAGATCGCCGTGAAACGGGTTCTGACGCGCGACGGCACATCCAGCTACTACATCAACAACCAGCCGGTGCGGCGGCGCGACGTGCAGGATGTATTCCTGGGCACGGGCCTGGGCCCACGCGCCTACGCCATCATCGGCCAGGGCACGATCAGCCGCATCATCGAATCCAAACCCGAAGAACTGCGCCTGTTCCTGGAGGAGGCCGCGGGCGTGTCCAAATACAAGGAGCGTCGCCGCGAAACGGAAAACCGACTCTCGGACACGCGCGAGAACCTGACCCGCGTCGAGGACATCCTGCGTGAGCTCAATGCCAACCTGGAGAAGCTGGAGCGGCAGGCCGAAGTGGCGCAGCAATACAACGCGCTGCAGGCGCAGGCCACGCTCAGGCAACACCAACAGTGGTTTCTTAAGCGCGCCGAGGCCGAAGCCGATCAGGCCAGGGTGAAGGCCGACGCCGACCAAGCCGTCAACGAGCTCGAGTCCCGACTGGCCGACTTGCGCCATGTCGAGAGTGATCTGGAGACGATTCGCCAGGCGCACTATGCGGCGGGCGACCAGGTCAACCAGGCACAGGGACTGCTGTACGACGCCAGTGCCGAAGTGGCCCGGCTGGAGGCCGAGATCAGGTTCGTGGTGGAGGGCCGGCAGCGTGTCGAACTGCGCCTGGTCCAGTTGAAGGAACAGCTGGCTCACTGGGCCGCGCGCAAGAACGAGGCGAGCGCCGAGATCGAATCATTGACTGTGCAGGGTACGCAGGCCGAGGAGCGCTCTGCGCTGCTGGCCGATCAGGTTGAGGAACAGGCCCAGCAGCTGCCGGATCTGGAAGAAGCGTTGCGCCGGGCACAGGGCAATGCGGCAGAGCAGCGGGCGGGTGTGGCGCAGGTTCAGCAGCAGATTCAGGTGCTGGCCGCCGACCAGCGCAATATCGAGGAGCAGTCGCGCCAGCAAAATCTGCGGCGCGACAGGTTGGTGGGCGACCGCAATGCGCTGGCAGCTCCCGACGAGGTTCGGCTGGCCAACCTTCACAAGCAGCTGGCGGCGGCCCAGGACCAGGCACAGACCGCGGACGGTCGCTTGCACGAACTGCAGGAGCAGGTGCCCGCGCTGGACGAAGAGCGCAAAGCGATGCAGCAGGCGGCCAGCTCAGAGAGCCACAAGCGCGCCGACTTGTCGGCGCGGCTGGACGCACTTCGGGCGTTGCAGGAAAAGGTCAAGACCGACGGCA
>JANYAN010000111.1 GCA_025361305.1 Burkholderiales bacterium | reverse complement strand
ATCGCGATCATGCTGTTGCTGCCGTATCTGGGCTTCGGCAGCGCGGTCGGTATTGCAACCGTCATCGGCATCACGCTGCTCGGGCTGCAACTGACCTCGGGCTGCGCCGGGCAAGTCAATATGGGGCAGTCGGCATTCATGGGTGTGGGCGCCTACGCGGCCGCTGCGCTCGCAGCCAAGCTGCACTGGTCATTTTTGATAGCTATCCCGGCCGGCGGCATCAGCGCGGCCCTGTTCGGCGCGGTCTTCGGGCTCGCGGCGTCGCGTATCAAGGGCTTCTACCTAGCGTTGACGACCATCGCAGCATCCTACATCTTCACGTTCGCGATGCTCAAGCTGCCCAGGGCATGGTTCGGGCAGTCGGAAGGCCTGCGGCTGGACCCGGCCTCGCTGGGGTCGTTCGTGTTCGATACCGACGATCGCATCTACTACCTGGTGCTGGTCGTCGTGGCGTTGATGAGCTACGGTGCCTGGGGCCTGATGCGCAGCCGCACCGGGCGGGCATTCGTCGCGGTGCGCGACAACGACAACGCCGCCGAAATCATCGGCATCAACGTCTTCTATTACAAGACGCTGTCGTTCTTCATCGGCGCTTTCTATGCCGGTGTGGCCGGCGCATTGTGGGCGTACTACGTGCGCTACATCCAGGCCGACCAATTCACGCTGTGGCTATCGGTCTGGTACATCGGCATGCTGATCGTCGGCGGAATGGGCTCGATCCTGGGTGCCGTCATCGGCACGGTGGTGATCCGCATGATGCAGGAACTGGTGACCGTGCTCGGCCCGAAGGTGAGCGAGATGCTCCCGGCAATCGGCGGCGACTTCGTATTCGCGGGGATGAACATGCTGCTGGGCGGGCTCATCATCGTCTTCGTGATCTTCGAGCCGCGCGGGTTGGTTCACCGGTGGAGCATCGTGAAGGAGAGCTACCGCATCTGGCCGTTCCCGCACTGACGGGTGGCAGGCAGGTACCAGGGAACACAGGATGGGCAATGCTGCTTGAACTGAACAACGTCGAAGTCGTCTACAGCGACGTCATCCTCGTGCTCAAGGGGGTGAGCCTGCAGGTCGACTCCGGGCAAATCGTCGCGCTGCTGGGCGCCAACGGCGCCGGCAAGACCACGACGCTGAAGGCTATCTCCGGACTGCTGCGCTCCGAGGACGGCAGGATTACCAGTGGAGGCATCCAGTTCCAGGGCGCGACGATCCACACTGAGGAGCCGCAGAACCTGGTGCGCAAGGGCCTGGTTCAGGTGGTCGAGGGCCGCAAGATCCTGCCGCACATGACGGTCGAGCAGAACCTGCTGGTCGGCAGTAAGGTGCTGAAGAGCCGCGCCGAGCGCCAACAGATGCTCGAGAAAGTCTATGGCTACTTCCCCAAGCTGGTGAACATGCGCACGCGCGTCTCCGGCTAGCCCTGCAGGACCGGAGCGATCCTCAGCAATTTATCGACACCTTTGATGGGGCCAATGCCTCCATTGCCGACTACCTCCTGGAAGACGTGCTCTCCCGCCAGCCGGATCACGTGCGCAGCTTTCTGCTGCATACCAGCGTGCTGAAGGAGCTCGGAGTGGAGCTGTGCGACCACGTATTGGGTCGGGATGACAGCCGCGAGATCCTATCCCATATCGAGCGCTCGCATCTGTTCCTCATGCCACAGGACCTGGAGCGGCGCTGGTATCGCTATCACGCCTTGTTCAGGTCTTTTCTGTATGTCTATCTGAAGCAAACCTCACCGGATGCGGTGGCTGACTTGCACCGGCGGGCGTCTGACTGGTACATGAATGAGAACAGGCCGGTGCCTGCGATTGAACATGCGCTGCTGTCGCGCGACGTGGCGTACACGCGCACTTTGCTCGACGCCCACGCCGAAAAGTTGCTGTGGCAGGGCCGAGTGCGTCTGCTGGCTCGTTGGCTCGATTCGCCTGTACTGGCTGGCCAGCTGAAGTCCTCCCCAAGGCTGAGTCTGGTGCACGCCTGGACGCTGACCTTCACTCATCGGTATCCGCAGGCGATGGCTCTGCTGGAGCAGATGCAAGCCACGGAAGGCGGCAGCAATGGCCCTGAAGAATCGACCTGGGGCCAGATCAATGCGCTCCAGGCCTTTCTACTGTCCATGATCGACCGTCTTAGCGAATCCGCTACACACTGGCGCACCTGCCTGGGCCATCTGTCTCCGCAGGAGCCATTTCCCTTTGGCATACTCGCGACGTCTTACGCCTATTGCCTGATCGCCGAGAGCCGCTTCAAGGAAGCACAGAACTTTCTTGACAAGGCCAGTCAAAGCCACTTACGTATTGGCGCCACGTTCATCGAGTCTGTGGCGATTTGCCTCGAAGGCGCGATCGATTTCGCGCAGGGCAGGCTACGAAGCGCGGTGTTGCGCTTTCGCGTCGGGCTGGCCAGCGGTACGACCGCGCCTTTGCGGGATGTTTCCGGGAGCACGCTTTCCGCCGCGTTCCTGGCGGAGGCGCTCTACGAGCTCAATGAGCTGGATGAAGCGGAGAGACTGCTCAATGTCTATCTGCCCCAAATCAAGGAAGTGGCACCGCCTGACCAGCTCATCACCAGCTTCGCGACATTGGCCCGCATCGCCAGTTGCCGTGGCAATCCGGACCGGGCTGCGGATATCCTGACGGATATGGAATCCATCGGCCATCAGCTCGCACTGCCGCGAATGGTGGCCACGGCGCGGCTGGAGAGGTCGCGCATCGCGCTTCTACGTGGCAACGTGAAAGCCGCTGAAGACTACTTGGCCATTGCCGCGGAAGATGAGACGTGGTTGGCCTTTGAAGGGTTTGTGACGCACGCCAACGACATTGAGTCGCCAGAGCTGGCACGCTTGCGGCTGGACGTGCGTTGCGGCCGCAGTGAAGGCGCGATCGAACGGTTGAAGAGCGCCGTCAAGCTTGCGCAGGACATGCGTCGTCATCGGCAGGGGCTCAAACTCAACATCCTGCTGTCGGAAGCGCTCTGCAATACAGGGCAGCAGCGCCTGGGCATGCGACGCCTGCGGGAGGCACTGCAGTTTGCGAGTGCCGAAGGATTCGTTCGGGCCTTTGTGGACGAGGGCCCGTCGATCATGCGCCTGGTGGCCGAATTTGCCGTCACGGTTCAAAGGGGAGAGGGTTCCGGCGAGGCGGCGGGCGAGTTGGCGGCCTTCGTCGACACCGTGCTGGCCGCAGGCGGCGTTGCCCGTGTGGAGAAGGTGGCCGCCAGCCCCTCCCCCGTTGTTTGTGAGGCGCCCGCGGACGCCCTTTCCGAGAGGGAAATTCAGGTGCTGGGATTGCTCGCGAGCGGCCGCCGCAATCGCGGCATTGCAGAAACGCTGTTTGTGACTGAGTCCACAATAAAGTCCCATTTGCGCAGTATCAATGTGAAACTCGGAACGCAAAGTCGCACCCATGCTGTCGCGATCGCACGGGAACGTGGATGGATCACCTAGTATTTTGACCTATAAATTACGATACATAGTGGCGTCCCAGCTTCGCATCTGCGACCTGCTTGGTGAAGGTCCACTGGATTGGGCGGCGCTGGCCGTTGCGGCGCTGTTGCCAAGCTTGGGCGTGTAGTGGAATCGGACTCGGCGCAGCACCTTGGCGGCCCGGCGCGCAGCCAAGACATCGACGAAGCTTTTTGCGAAGTGGGTGTTCAGGTTGTCAAGCACCAGGTGCAGGCATCGAGCCGTACGGTAAGTCGTGGCGAGCAAGTGGCGTACAAATGCGACGAAGTCGGCCTTGGTGCGATGGTCGGTTACGACAACCGTTCGCGTGCCCGCCTTGGGTTCAACGGCCACGAACAGGTTGCAAGTGCCCCGACGCACGTACTCGTGGCGCTGCAACGGCCGCGCGTACAACTCCAGGAGGTGGTACATGCGCCGTCGATACTCCTGGGTCAGCGCTGCGATGCACCACATCAATTTTCGCCACGGCTTGAGGCAGTTTTTTTTAGTAGCCGGCG
>JANYAN010000108.1 GCA_025361305.1 Burkholderiales bacterium | reverse complement strand
GACCAGGGCCTGCCGGGCCTGGAAAACCTGGCCCTCATTCCCGGCAGCGTCGGCGCCTCTCCGGTGCAGAACGTCGGGGCCTATGGGGTCGAGATGCAGGACCGGTTCGAGTCGCTGGACGCCATCGACCTGTTCTCCGGCCGGCAGTTCACCCTGAACGCGGCCCAGTGCGCGTTTCGCTATCGCGATTCGGTGTTCAAGCACGCGCCGGCGAACGAGGACGATTTCGGCCTGGCTGGCCGCGCACTGATCCTGCGGGTTCGTTTTGCCCTGCCCAAGCCCTGGAAGCCGGTGCTGGGCTACGTTGACCTGCAGCGCAAGATGCACGAGACGGGCATTGCCGATCCCACGGCGCGGCAGGTCTACGAGTGGGTCTGCGCCATTCGCGCCAGCAAACTGCCCGATCCGCGGGTGATTGGCAACGCTGGCAGCTTCTTCAAGAACCCTACCGTGACGCCCGACCAGTGCCAGGACATCATCCAGCGCGAGCCGGGCATTGTCCACTACCCCATGGCTGACGGCAGCGTCAAGCTGGCGGCCGGCTGGCTGATCGATGCCTGCGGCTGGAAAGGCAAGTCGGTGGGCAACGCCGGTGTCTATGAGAAACAGGCGCTGGTGCTGGTCAATCGCGGCGGCGCCACCGGTGGCGAGGTGGTTACCCTGGCCCGTGCCATCCAGACCAGTGTGTACGAGCGCTTTGGTATCCGGCTGGAGCCTGAGCCCGTCGTGGTTTAGGAAAGCCCGCGCCTAGACCAGCAGCGCCCTGACTCGCTCGCGCGTAAAGGGAACGGCGCGCAGCCGCACGCCTGTCGCATCGAACACCGCATTGGCCAGTGCGGCGGCTACCGGGCTGGTGGCGGCCTCCCCGGCGCCGAGGGGCGGCTGGTCGATCCGCTGCACCAGCTCGATATCCAGCCGGGGCACTTCGGGGAAACGCAGGATCGGATAGCTGGCCCAGTCGACGCTGGTGACGCGGCTGCGGTCGAAGGTGGTTTCCTCGTGCAGGGTGCGCGACAGGGTCTGCAGGATGCTGCCCTCGACCTGCGCCCGCACGTTGTCGGGATTGATCATCAGGCCGCAGTCGTGGGTGCAGGCCACGCGCTTGACGCGGATCTGGCCGGTGGCACGCTCGACCTCCACCTCCATCGCCATGGCCACGAAGGTTTCGTTGTGCTTGTAGTGCACATACGCCATGCCGCGCCCGCTGGCCACCGGCGCTCTGGTGGCGGGCCCCGGTGAGGGCCGCGGCGTCCACTGCACCAGCCGCGCCAGCCGCTCGATCAACTCGCGGCCGCGCGGGTTGGACAGATCCCGCAGGCGGAACTGCAATGCATCGACACCGGCCATGCTGGCCATCTCGTCGACAAAGCTCTCCACCGCGAAGCTGTTGGCTACTTTGCCCGGCGCACGGATATTGGACGGGCGCAGGGGGGAGGCGGCCAGCCAGTGGACGTGCACCTTGGCGGCATGGGTGGCGTACGGCGGGTCGCCGTTCTGCGAGACCAGCCCGGTGGATTGCCCCTCGGGCTGCTTCAGGCCGGCGGCCAGCGGCGAGAGCAAAGGCACCCACTCGAGGTTGGCGGTGGCGCGCGGCAGCCACATCTCGGTCTCCCACGCGTCGATGCGGCCTTCGGGTGTCAGCGTGCCACGCAACTCCAGCAATTGAGGCGGCCCCTTCGGGTCCCAGCCCAGCTCTTCCTGGCGGCTCCATTGCACGCGCACCGGCCGGCCGGTGGCCTGCGACAGCATCACGGCCTCGATGCTGGCGTCGTCGTGACCGTTCATGCCGTAGCAGCCGGCGCCATCCAGGTAGATCACGCGCACCTTGTCGCGCGGAATTCCCAAAGCCGCGGCGCAGGGGTTGACCAGGCGGTGGCTGGCCTGCGAGGCGGTCCAGACCGTCGCCCCGTCGGGCTTGACATCGGCCACAGAGCACGACGGACCCATCGACCCGTGCGACTGCAGCGGCCATGAGTAGGTGGCGCTGATTCGCCCGGGCGCGCTGGCCAGGGCAGCCAGGCGCGCCGCGTCGCCCTTGTTGACCAGTGTCTCCTCGGCCACGAACGGCCCGCGCCGGGCCCAGTCGACCACGCCCTGATGCGTGACCAGCGGCGCGCTTTCGCTCCACTGCACCTTGAGCTCCTGCGCGGCGCGAACCGCGGCCCACTCATGCGCGCTGGTGACGGCGATGAAATCCCTGATGCGAACGACTTTCACACCCGGCAACCCGGCCACGGACGCCTCGTCGACCGATAGCACCCGAGCCCCGACGGCAGGCGGCCGCACCACACGGCCATGCAACATGTCCGGCAGGACAAAGTCGTGCACATAGACATGCCGTCCGGTGATCTTGTCGGGGATGTCGGGACGCGGCAGCGGCTTGCCTACCTGGGTGTACTGGGCCGGCTTCTTCAGCGGCGCCTTGGCGTTCATCTTGACGTCGAGCGGCCGGTCGCCGACCAGTTCGGCAACCTCGACCGACTTGCCATCCGAGGCCTTGACCTTGCCGTCCAGGAGGCTCAGTGCCTCCACCGGCTGGCCCAGGCGCGCCGCAGCCAGCGTCAGCAGTGCCTGGTGCAGGGTGGCGGCCGCCTGGCGCAGTTCGACTCCGCCACGCATCACGCCGCTGCTGCCGGCCGTCGGGCCCTGGTTCGGGGTGAGCGCGCTGTCACCTTCGACCAGCTCGATACGCGCAATGGGCAAGGAAAGTTCTTCGCCGACCATCTGCCGCATGGCGATGCGATGGCCGGTCCCCAGGTCCACCTTGCCGGAGTAGATCACGACGGTGCCGTCGCGCTGAAGCGCCAGGAACGAATCAAGGTCGCCCAGCGGCAGGGCGCCACGGGTCGGCGCGGCAACCTGGCCCAGCGCCTGCGGCAGGCGTGCCATGGAGAAGCCGACCACCAGCGCGCCGGCCTTGAGCAGATCGCGCCGAGCGATGCGGTGTTGGGTAACGGGTGTGTCCATGTCAGGCCTCCCGCTGGCCAGACGCCCGCGCCACCGCCTTGAGCACCCGGTCGTGCGAGCCGCAGCGGCAAAGGTTGCCGGCCAGCGCCGCCTGCGTCTGCTCGCGCGATGGTTTGGGGTTTTGCTTGAGCAACGCCACCGTGCTCATGACCATGCCATTGGTGCAATAGCCGCACTGCGCGGCCTGCTCGGCAATGAACGCCGCCTGGACAGGATGCGGCTGCTGCGGTGTTCCCAGGCCCTCACCGGTGGTGATTCGCTTTCCGGCCGCGTCAGCAATCGAGACCCGGCACGAGCGCGCCGCCTGGTCGTCGATGAGCACGGTGCACGCGCCGCACTGCCCCAGCCCACAGCCAAACTTGGCGGCGTGCAGGCCCAGATCATTGCGCAGCGCGTAGAGCAGCGGCATGGCGCCGTCCCAGGCCTCGACGCTGCTGGGCGTGCCATTGACGGTCAGCGAATACCGGGCCATCCGCGTCTCCTTCAGAGTGGGCTCTGAAGCTTACAACGAATTCGGGCCTATGCAGGCGGCCAGGCGACGCGACTGGATTCTTGGATTAAGCTCCCATCCTTCGTTGTTTCGGGGTTTGCACAATGATGGATCTCAAAATCGAGCTGAGACGTGCCGCGCTTGTGGTGCTGCTGATGACTTCCGGCCTGGCGTTCGGTGCGGCGCCAACCTCCGGGCTTGACCTGCCGGGCTTCGACACCGGCATTCGGGCCCAGGACGACTTGTTCCGCGCGGCCAATGGCGGCTGGGTCGGCAAGACGCAGATTCCGGCTGACAAGCCCGAGTACGGCGCCTTCATCCAGTTGCGCGATCTGTCGGACGAGCGAGTTCGCACCATCGTTGATGAACTGGCCGCCAAACCGCAGAAACCCGGCAGCGTAGAGCAAAAGATCTCTGCGTTCTATGGTGCCTACACCGATACCGCTGGCATCGATCGCGCCGGCCTGAAGCCCGCCCAGGCCATGCTCGACAGCATCGCTGCGATTGCGTCCCGCGCCGACCTGGCGCGCTGGCTGGGACAGGCCCAGGGCCAGATCGATACGCCCATCGGACTCTGGGTGATGCCCGACTTCAAGGACCCGGCTACGAACCGCGCGCTGACCTGGCAGGGCGGCCTGGGCATGCCCGACCGCGATTACTACCTCAAGGATGACGATCGGCTGGTCAAGGCCCGCGCCGCCTATGTGGTCTACCTGACCCAGCTGGCCAGCCTTGCTGGCGAAAAGGAACCCAAGGAGGTCGCCCAGCAGGTGCTTGCGCTGGAAACGCGCATCGCCCAGGCGCATTGGGACAAGGTGGACAACCGCAATCCGGTCAAGATCTACAACCCGATGACACCCGCAGAATTGGCCAGGATGGCGCCGGGCCTGGACTGGGATTCATTCATGGCGGCCGGTGGCCTGCGCAACATCGACCGACTCTCTGTGTCGCAGCCGAGCACGGCGACGGGCATCGCCAAACTGCTTGCCGAGGTTGACCTGGCGCAATGGCGCCAATATCTGAAGCTGCGCGTGCTCGATGAGGGCGCCGACGTCCTGCCCAAGGCGTTCCGCGTCGCGCGTTTCGCCTTCAGGGGCACGGCGCTGACCGGCACCACCGAGGAAAAGCCGCGCTGGCAGAAGGGCATCGCCGAGGTCAATGGCGCCATGGGCGAGGCCGTCGGGCAGGTCTATGTCGCCAGACACTTTCCTGCGGGACACAAGGCGCGCATGGCCGAACTGGTTGCCAACCTGATGGCGGCCTATGGCAGTTCGATCGATGGGCTGACCTGGATGACGCCCACCACCAAGGCGGCGGCCAAGGACAAGTTGTCCAAGTACACGCTCAAGATCGGCTACCCCGACAAATGGCGTGACTACAGCGCGCTCGAGGCGCGCGAGGGCGACGCCTTTGGCAACCGTGCCCGCTCGGGGCGCTTCGAGTGGCAGCGCATCGCCGTGCGCGCCGGCAAGCCGGTTGATCGTGCCGAATGGGGCATGACGCCGCAGACAGTCAATGCCTACTACAACGGATCGCTCAATGAGATCGTCTTTCCGGCCGCCATTTTGCAGCCGCCATTCTTCGACGTGATGGCCGACGATGCTGTCAACTACGGCGCCATCGGCGCGATCATCGGGCACGAGATCAGCCATGGTTTCGACGATCAAGGCAGCAAGTTCGACGGCGACGGCAAGTTGCAAAACTGGTGGACCGAGGCCGACCGCAAGGCTTTCGACGCCATCGGCGACCGCTTGGTCGCGCAATACGAGAAGTACGAGCCGCTTCCCGGCAAGACACTCAACGGCAAGTTGACCCTGGGCGAGAACATTGCCGACCTGTCCGGCCTGCAGGTCGCCTACAAGGCCTACCTGCGCTCGCTCGGCGGCAAACCGGCGCCGGCAATGGACGGCTACTCGGGCCAGCAGCGCTTCTTCCTGGGCTGGTCGCAGGCCTGGCGAGAAAGAGTGCGCGACGATCGCTCCATGCAGCTGCTGACCATCGACCCCCATTCGCCGCCGCAGTTCAGGGCCAACGGCGGCGCCGTCAACAGCGATGGCTTTCACGAGGCCTTCGCAACGAAGCCGGGTGATGCGATGTACAAGCCGTCCGGGGACAGGATCCGTATCTGGTAGTGATGCAGCATGTGGAGGTGACCATGAATTCCTACAACCCCCTCGCAATCCACGCGGCGCTGGGCTCGGCAAGAATCTGCCGCCCCGACCAGGCGCAGTCCGTTCATGCCGAGATCCTGGCGCTACCACGCCCTGGTGACACAGCATGATGCCCAGGGCCGACCCGAAGTTCGCGGGATCTTTTCGCTGTCGCAAATCGCCCGGCAGCTGGGCCTGGCGCTGCAGCTGCCCGAGGCCGCCGGATCGTTTGCCGAGATCGAGGCGGCGCTGGCTGGCTGACGGGCCTTGACCGAGTCTGGTATGTTTTGGGCATGAATAAATCCAGCCTGCTCCTATCCACCCTCGTCGCCCTTGCACTTTCACTGTCTGGCTGCAAGGACGCCAGCACGCCGCCTGCGAGTGACGCCGCGCCCAAGGAGGCGCCCTCATCGGCCGTGTCGATCGAAGCCATCGCCGCCGAAGCAAAAGGCTTCACCGTCGGCTCGGCAATGACGGTAAAAACCGTCTACGTCTTCTTCGATTCCCAGTGCCCTCATTGCGCCGCGTTGTGGGAGACAGCCAAGCCGCTGAAATCGCAGGCGAAATTCATCTGGATTCCGGTGCGCATCCTGAACGACGTCAGCGAAGCGCAGGGCGCGGCCCTACTGGCGGCCAAGGACCCGGTGGCTGCGATGGACGAGCATGAAGCGTCCATGAAGGAGCAGAAGGGCGGCATCAGCGCCGTCGGCGACCTGGACGCGCAACGGGCAATGATCAGGAAAAACACCGACCTGATGAATCGCTTCGGCTTCGCGTCCGTCCCCTCCATCGTTGCCCGGCATGCGGTGAGCGGCGCGCTGCTGACGCGTGAAGGTTCCATGCCCACCGCTGACCTGGCGAACTTCCTGGGCCTGCAGATTCCCGCGGGCAAGTGAGCGGCGCTACGCCTGTTCGCGTCCGAGCAGGCGGTCCGAGATGATCTTGAGCTGGATCTCGTTCATGGCAAAGTCGCGGGCCGCCTCTTGCAGCATGAGCCGCTCAGGTGTCAAGTAGGCGCTGGCTGAATTTTCGCTCAGGGGTGCACTATTTTTTTCGTGACAGGCGATGGTGCAGCTGCAGTTGTTCCACATTCCGGTGGATAACCTGGTGGATAAGCGCCATGGTTGCGGGTCGACCCCAGAGCACACGCGGCCTGCGACGGTTTGCCCGCGAAACAGGCACCTCAGTCGCCCTTGTCGCCACCCAGGCGCGGCAGCACCGAACCCGACCCCAGCGAAAGCAGACCGGCATCGGCGTAGATCGCCAGCTTCTCGCGGGTATCGACGATGTCCAGGTTGCGCATCGTGAGCTGTCCGATCCGGTCGCGCGGCGAAAATGTCGATTCGCCCTTTTCCATCGTCAGGCGCTCGGGCTTGTAGGTCAGGTTGGGCGACTCGGTATTGAGCAGCGAATAGTCGTTGCCACGACGCAGTTCCAGCGTAACTTCGCCGGTCACTGCACGCGCCACCCAGCGCTGCGCAGTCTCGCGCAACATGATCGCCTGCGGGTCGAACCAGCGGCCCAGATAGAGCAGGCGGCCCAGCTTGCGGCCGTTGTCACGGTACTGCTCGATCGTGTCCTCGTTGTGGATGCCGGTGACCAGCCGCTCGTAGGCGATGAACAGAAGCGCCAGCCCGGGCGCCTCGTAGATGCCTCGGCTCTTGGCCTCGATGATCCGGTTCTCGATCTGGTCGCTCATGCCCAGGCCATGGCGCCCGCCGATGCGGTTGGCCTCCAGGATCAACTCGACCGGGCTGTCGTACCGCGTGCCGTTCAGTGCGACCGGTTGCCCCTCCTCGAACCGCACCGTGACCTGCTCTCGCTTGACTTCGACTTCATCTTTCCAGAAGGCCACGCCCATGATCGGGTTGACGATCTTGATACCGCTATTGAGTTGCTCCAGGTCCTTGGCCTCGTGGGTGGCGCCCAGCATGTTGGAATCGGTGGAATAGGCCTTCTCGGCCGACATCTTGTAGCCAAAGCCCGCCTGGGTCATGAAGGCCGACATCTCGGCGCGCCCGCCCAGTTCGTCGATGAACAGCTGGTCCAGCCAGGGCTTGTAGATCTTCAGGCCCGGGTTGGCCAGCAGGCCGTAGCGATAGAAGCGCTCGATGTCGTTGCCCTTGAAGGTACTGCCGTCGCCCCAGATGTGGACGTCGTCCTCCTTCATCGCGGCCACCAGCATGGTGCCGGTGACGGCACGGCCCAGCGGCGTGGTATTGAAGTAGGTGATGCCGGCCGTGGAAATATGGAATGCGCCGGCCTGCAAGGCGGCGATGCCTTCATGGGCCAGCTGGATGCGGCAGTCGATCAGCCGTGCTTTTTCCGCCCCGTATTGCATCGCCTTGCGCGGAATGTCGTCGTAGTCCGGCTCGTCGGGCTGGCCCAGGTTGGCGGTGTAAGCGTAGGGGACGGCACCCTTTTGCCGCATCCAGTGCAGGGCGGCGCTGGTATCCAGTCCGCCGGAAAAGGCGATGCCGACCTTCTGGCCGGCCGGCAGGTTTTCGAGAATGGTGGCCATGCGTGCGATCCCGTGCTCAGCCGAAGTGGCAGATGTAGTGATAGGCGTGCGCGACGCGGATGTCGAATTTCGAGTTGCCGGGCACATTGAACTTCTCGCCGGCGCCGGACTTCACCCAGGTGTCGGTGCCATCCAGCCGATACTCGCAGGAACCCGCCACGCCCTCCATGGTCTCGGGTGCACCGGTGCTGAAGAAATAGACGTTGGCTTCGGTAGTGACGGCAACGCCGTCGATCTTGCGGGTAGTCATCCCGCCAATTTTAGGGCCAGGGCCCGCGCCGGCCTTGGCAGGGGCCTGAATCCAATCGCCTGTCTGTGGCGTAATACAGTGACGCCACCACCGCACCGCCCCAATCGTGACCGACCCGCAGAACCCAG
>JANYAN010000103.1 GCA_025361305.1 Burkholderiales bacterium | reverse complement strand
AGCGCTAGGTCCATGGCGTCCGCGACAGTGAAATGCGCCAGCGCTTTGACCTTCTCGAACTCGGCATCGGTCACGTACCGATCTCGTCCCGCCTCCTTGAAGCCTTTGACGCCTTGGCAAGGGTTCTGCGCCGCTGTGTAGCCCCACTCCCGCGCTTTGTTGAAGATGTGCGAGAACAGTAAGCGTCCTGCCGCGGCATCTTGAGTTGATCCGGTCAGGGCGTGAGGATCGCAGCCATGGCGAACATGGTGGATGCGATTTGGTCGAAGGCTGCGGCGTTTACCGTGCGCTGGATCAGAGCCGTCGTGCTGGTCGCCAGCATTTTCGTTCGAGCGGCGGCCGCCTCGGCGCGGCGCCTGGGGCCGTGCCCGTCGAGTTCAGCCGGCCGGCTGCCATCGGTGAGGCAGCAACTCCTCGATCCGGCTGTTCAGCTGCGTGGGCAACCGCGTGAGAACGTCCTTCAGATAAGCCCAGGGCTCGTGCCCTGCCATCTTGGCCGATTGCAGGAGGCTCATCACGACAGCAGCGCGCTCGCCGGCCAGCTGACTGCCGATGAAGAGCCAATTGCGGCGACCCAGGGCCCAGGGTCGGATCTGGTTCTCACAGTGGTTGTTATCCAGCGGCACATCGCCATCGAGCAGGAAGCGCCCAAGGCCGTCCCAGTGGTTCAAGCTGTAGTCAATCGCCCTGGCAATCGCGCTGCCGTCAGGCACGCGCCTGCGCTCCAGCTGGAGCCACAGATGCAGCTCCTCCCACAATGGTTTGGATCGCTCCCGGCGCATCTGCAGCCGCTCTTCGCACGTCAAGGCCCGGGCGTCAGCTTCGATGCGGTACAGCCAGGCGATACGCTGGATCGCCTGCGCGGCCACTGGGCTGGCGTCTGCTTTGAAGAGTTCGTCAAATTTGCGTCTCGCGTGCGCTGCGCAATAGGCAGTGCTGCGCCCTTGCAGCGACAGGACGCTGTCGTAGCCGCCGTACGCGTCGACCACGAGCGTGCCGGTCCAGCCCTTGAGGAATTCGGTCGGGTACTTGCCTGCGCGCCCGGCGCAGAAGTCGTAGACCACCCCGGGCTCGCGCTCGAAGGCTCCGCGCGCATAAGCCCACATGTAGGCTTTCTTGGTCTTGCCGGCGCCGGGGTCCAGCAGCGAGATCGGCGTCTCGTCGGCGTGAACGATGCGCGAGCTGAGCACGAAGTCGCGGTGCGCCTCGTACAGCGGCATCAGTTGCGCTCCGGTGTGGCCGCTGCAGGCCGCCAGCGTCGAGCGCGGCGTGTGCACCCCCGCGCGAGCGTTGATCTGCTGCTGCCGGTAATACGGAATGTGGTCCACGAAGCGGCTGATGACGATGTGGGCCTGCAGGCCCGGCGTTGGCAGCGCGTTGTCGAAGACCTGCGCGGCGGCCGGCTCCTGCACCATCAATTGGCAGCACTTGCAGGCCCACTTGCCGCGAATTTGCCGCTGCACGAAGAACTGCGCCGGCACGATGTCCAGCCGCTCGCTGATGTCCTCGCCCACGCGCACCATCGGCTGGCGGCACTCTGGCGTGGGGCAGTGCGTGTCTTCAGGCTCGATGCGCTGGTCCACGCGCGGCAGGTGAGGCGGCAGTGCCTCGCGCTTGGGCTGGCGGCGCTCCTTGTCCTGGGGTGCAACGCCGCTTGGGGCACCGTCCGGGGTGCGGCCCTGCAGCTCGGCGAGCTGCGCCTCCAGGCTGGCCTGGTCGGCAGCGAAGGTCTCCTCGAAGATCTCGCGCTGCTCGGCGTTCATGCGCTCGGTCTTGGCACCGAACCGCCAGGCCTTGAGCTTGGCCAGCTGGAACGTGATGCTCTCGATCTTCGCGTCGCGCCACTTGATGCCTTGGGCCTGCGAGTCGATGCGCTTGGACTGCGCCTCGATGTGCCTGGACTGCTCCCCGATGTGGGCCAGCATCTGCCCGGCCAGCGCGGTCAATTCGGCAGTGCTCAGACCCTTCAGATCTTGGGCTTTGGGCAACTGCGCTTGGAGCATGTTGGCAATTGTGCAATGCCAACATCCAGGCGGTCATTGGTGCATTTTCGGATTGCTTTTGGGCACTGAATTGGATAGGATTTCTGTTAAATACAATAACGTATCAAAGCTGCCGGCATGTGCCGGGCCGGACAGCCCTGCGACGAGCCTGAATTGAAGGTCCAAGGATGCCAAGACACAGCCCGTTCCACATTGAACTGTCGGCCAAGGAAGCTGCGCAGTTGAACCGTAGGGCGGTTCGATATACGTTGCCCTATTTCGAGGTTGTCCGCGCCAAGATGATCCTGATGGCCGCCCAGGGCCTGGACAACGACCAGATCGCCGCGCGCCTGGATACGCGCCGTGAAGTGGTCAGCCAGTGGCGCAAGCGCTTTTTTACGGATCGACTGGCCGGCCTGGACGAACGGGCCCGCCCGGGTCGTCCCCGCGCGCCTGCCGCCGCAGCGTAAAAGGCAGCACTGCATCACATTCGCGTGATCACCCGCATTTGCTCCAGGCGCTGCCACGGCAGTCCCAGGACCAGGGCGCCGAACTGATCGCTGGTCAGCGACAGCGGCCCAGCGTCGGCTGGAGCGTTGCGGGGCCAATCAAAGCTGCCCTTGTTCAGCCGCCGCGCAGCGCACCACACCCCGAAGCCGTCGTGCACCAACAGCCTGACGCGCGTTGAACGGGCATTGGTAAACAGGTAACCGTGATGGGCCTGGGCGCAGCCGAACACTTGCACAACCCGGGCCAGCAGCCGATCGGCGCCGGCGCGCATGTCCACGGGCTCAACTGCCAGCCACAGCGAGTCGATTCGAATCACCGCAGCCAATCCCGCAGCCAGGCCGCACAGTCGCGCGCACCTTGCAGCGGCCAGCTCACCGTGATGATCGACGTCCCGCGGCGCACCTCCACGCGAATGTCTGTCGCCATCTCCACCACCGGTGGCACAGGCAATTGCAGCGGCATGAACTGCGACGCTGGGCGGTCTGCATCGGTATTGGTAACAAGGGATCGACCGTCTTCCCTGAGCCACCGGTGAACCAGGTTGGCATTCAACCCGCTTCGCAGCGCGATCGCAGCAACCGAGGCGCCCTCCTGGCGGCAGGCCTGAACAACCCGGGCCCGTAACTCCGCGCTGTGCGTGCGCCGCGCAACTCTCTTCGTCTCCATAGCGTCCACCTGTTTCCTTCGTGGACACGATGGTCGCCACCCTTAACGCACGACTCAAGATGCCACGACGAGACGCTTACAATTGATAGGCGACAGGTAGTGCAGACCCGAGTGCCGACGACGCGGGTTGTACCAACCCTTCGATCCAGGTAAACAGCGCCGTGCGCGCTTCCGCCCGCGACTTCCGGGGCCTTCGGTTGATCAACTCGCATTCCAGGCTGGCGAAAGAAGCTCTCGGCCATCGCGTTGTCATGGGCGTCGCCGACGGTGCCCATCGAGGGACGCACGCCCATCTCCTTGCAACGGCTGCCGAAGGCGATGCTGGTGTACTGGCTACCTTGGTCGGAATGGTGGATCACCGAGTCGGGCCTG
>JANYAN010000099.1 GCA_025361305.1 Burkholderiales bacterium | reverse complement strand
AGTCCAATTGGGTTGGCAGTTCCAGGTGCTGCTCCAGCCTCCACCTACAATGCAACTTTAACTGTAACTAACTCAACAACGGGTTGCGTCAGTGCTTCAAACGCCATTACAGTTGCTGTAAACGGGATTTTAACTCCTTCTGTGAGTATCCTCCAATCGACACCATCCACTACGATTTGCTCGGGCACTTCGGTCACCTTTACCGCTACACCTAACAACGGTGGTGGCAGCCCAACCTATCAATCGAAGAAAGGAGGTTTAGACATAGCTGGGCAAACGGCCTCTACCTATACAACGGGTACACTGTCGAATGGGGATGCGATCACGGTAGTGCTGACCAGCACCCCCATCTGGCCGCCGGTGAACAGCGACATCACCGCCCTCTTTTCGGCGGGTGGCATGCGCGAGTGGAGCAGGCCCACCATGACGCCGGGCAGCGCGGCCGTCAGGGCCTCGTGCGTCGCTGTGGCGTTGGTCAGGTCGAGCGCTTCGCTCTCCTCGATCAGCGGGCAGACCCAGTAGACCTGCCGACCCAGCGCAAGCTGGGCGCGGATTCTTTCGATCACTTCGTCACGACGGCTTTCGCTGACCAGCTTGGTTACCACCGGGGTGCGGCCCGCAGGCAACTGGTCGATTGTGGAGACGTCGAGGTCGGCGTAATAGCTCATCGCCAGCGTACGCGGGATCGGCGTCGCGCTCATCATCAGCAAATGGGGTTCCAGCCCCTTTTCCGTCATCTTGCTGCGCAGCGCCAGCCGCTGGGCCACACCGAACCGGTGCTGCTCATCGATGATCACCAGCGCGAGTTGCCTGAACTGAACGTGATCCTGGATGACGGCATGCGTGCCGACCACAAGCGCCGCAGCGCCGCTGGCCACCAGCGCCAGCATCTCTGTGCGTTCCTTTTTCTTCTGGCTGCCCGTCAACCAGGCCACACATTGGCCCCTGGCGGCCAGCAAGGGCTCGAGCCAGCCGATCAACCTGCGGAAATGCTGTTCGGCCAGGATTTCCGTAGGCACCATCAGCGCACATTGCCATCCGGCGTCGATGGCCACGGCCGCCGCCAGCGCTGCGACCACGGTCTTGCCTGAACCGACATCGCCCTGCAGCAGGCGGTGCATGGGCACCGCACGGGCCAGGTCGCGCGCGATTTCCGCTCCCACCCGACGCTGCGCCGTGGTGAGCTGGAACGGCAGGGCGACCAGCAGCAGTTCGTGCAGGCCCGCGCGCACCGGGCGCAGCAGTGGGGATTGCAGGTGCTCGCGTTCGCGTTTGCTTTGCAGCTGCGCCAGCTGCTGGGCCAGAAGTTCTTCGGCCTTGAGGCGCTGCCAGGCGGGGTGGCTTCGATCCTCCAGCGTCGCCAGCGACACATCAGGACTCGGGTGATGGAGAAACCGCAGCGCCTGGGCCAGCTGCCACAGGCCGTGGGGACCCACCTGTTCGGCCGCAGCCGGCGGCAACGTATCGGCCAGGTCAGCACGGGCCAGGCCCGACAGCACGGCCTTGCGCAGGTAGGCCTGCGGCAGCCCCGCCACCGTGGGATAGACCGGCGTGAGCGCCTCGGGCAGGGCGCCGCCGGCCAGCTGATACGCGGGGTGAACCATCTGCCAGCCCAGAAACCCTCCCCTCAGCTCGCCGCGCAGGCGCAGGCGCGTGCCAACGGCAAGGCTCTTCTGCTGCGATGGGTAGAAGGTGAAGAAACGCAGGACGCAGGTGTCGCTTTCATCATCGACGGTCACAACCAGCTGCCGGCGGGGCCGGTAGGCGATGTCGCACGCAGTCACCGTGGCTTCGAACTGCACCACCTCGCCCTCGCGAGCGTCGCGCAGCCGGGTCAGGCGCGTTTCGTCTTCATAGCGCAGGGGCAAATGCAGTGCCAGGTCGATGTCGCGGCCCAGCCCGAGCTTCTGCAAAGCTTTCTGCGGTACGGACAGGGCCTGGGATGGCGGCATGGGAGAATTCTGCCGCACCATGCAACGCTACCGCCTCAGCGACTTCGACTTCGCGCTTCCCGAAGAGCTGATCGCGCAGCATCCCGCCCGCGAGCGCAGCGCCTCGCGCCTGCTCGACGGCACCCGGATCACGCCGATCGACCGCGTGTTTCGCGAATTGCCCGCGCTGCTGCGGGAGGGTGATCTGGTCGTGTTCAACGACACGCGCGTGATGAAGGCCCGCCTGTTCGGTTGCAAGCCCAGCGGCGGCAAAGTGGAGTTGCTGGTCGAGCGTGTCCTGGATGGCACAACAGGAGATGGCGCGGCGCACCGGGAGGTGGTGGCCCACATGAAAGTGAGCAAGAAGCCGGCGGTCGGCACAGTGCTCCAGATGGCCGGAGGGTTCACAGCAACGCTGAGCGGCCGCTGGCCCGACGCCCACGGCGCTCTGTTTCGCTTCACTCTCAGCGACGACGCCTACGCCCTCATGCGGCGCCACGGTCACGTGCCCTTGCCGCCGTACATCACGCACGCCGACACCGAAGAAGACGAACGCCGCTACCAGACAGTGTTTGCGAAAAACCCTGGCGCCGTGGCGGCTCCCACCGCCGCCCTGCACTTCGACGAAGCCCTGCTCGCACAACTCGATGCCCGCGGCGTCCGGCGCGCCAGCGTCACCCTGCATGTGGGGGCCGGCACATTCCAGCCGGTCAAGACGGAAGACCTCGCCGAACACAGGATGCATAGTGAGTGGTACGACGTGCCGCAATCAACCCAGGATGCGCTGGTCGAAGTCCGCCAGCGCGGCGGCCGCGTCGTCGCGATCGGGACCACCAGCGTGCGCACGCTTGAATCGTGGGCCCTCACGAAGCAAGCCCGCGGCGATACGGCGATCTTCATTACGCCGGGATTCCGGTTCCAGGTGGTCGATCTGCTGCTGACCAATTTCCACTTGCCCAGGTCGACGCTGATGATGCTGGTCAGCGCCTTCGCGGGGTACGATCACGTGATGCGCCTGTACCGCCACGCCATAGCCACGCAGTACCGGTTTTTCAGCTATGGCGACGCCATGCTGTTGGCCCGCAACCCTTCCTGACATGCTCCAGTTCGAATTGCTTCACACCGAAGGCCTGGCGCGCCGCGGCCGCATGACCCTCAACCACGGCGTGGTGCAGACGCCGATCTTCATGCCGGTGGGCACCTATGGCACGGTCAAGGGCGTTACGCCGCGCTCGCTCCATGAGATGCAGGCGCAGATCATCCTGGGCAATACTTTCCACCTGTGGATGCGACCGGGGCTGGACGTGGTCAAGCAATTCGGCGGACTGCATCGCTTCGAGGGCTGGAGCAAGCCCATCCTGACGGACTCGGGCGGCTTCCAGGTCTG
>JANYAN010000070.1 GCA_025361305.1 Burkholderiales bacterium | reverse complement strand
CGGGCGGCGTGAAGCGTGGGCGCGAGCTCGGGTTCGAGCGCCACCACCCGCGCGCGCTGCTCGAACCACGCGGCGATGCCGGCGATCAGCCCACCGCCGCCCACGCTGACCAGCAGGCTGTCGGGGCAACCGCACTGCTCTTCAATCTCCAGGGCCAGCGTGCCGGCACCGGCAACCACTTCGGGCTGGTCGTAGGCGTGGGTCATCAGCGCGCCAGTCTCGAGTTGGCGCGCCACGCAGGCCTGCAGCGCTTCGCCATAGACGGCGCCCGTCACGACCACCTGGGCCCCCAGCTCGCGCAGCCGGGCTTGCTTGGCCGGGCTGGACACAGTAGGCACGAAAACTTCGCACTTCACGCCCAGCGCCTTCGCTGCTGCTGCGGTGGCAATGCCGGCGTTGCCGCCGGAGGCGACGATCACCCCGCTGGCCGGAATGTGGTTGGCCAACAGCCGGTTGAGCATGCCGCGCGCCTTGAAACTGCCGCCGACCTGCATCTGTTCGAGCTTCAGCCAGATCTCGGCGCAGTCGATGCCCAGGGCTGGCCCCGGCAGTTTCCACAGAGGCGTGCGGCGAATGAAACCGGGCTGATCCGCGGCAGCTCGGTGGCTGGCTGCCTCGATGTCGGCGCGCGTCACCCGTTGCGAAGGCGTCACAGCTTCAGGCCCTTGGGTAGCGGGAACTTCACGCTCTCTTCGGTGCCCGTCATCCGGCGCACCGAGACCGCGCCCAGGGCACGGATGCGGTCGATCACTTCCTTGACCAGAACTTCGGGCGCCGAGGCGCCGGCCGTCAGGCCCACGCGCGACTTGCCGGCCAGCCATTCGGGCCGCAGCTCTTGCGCGCTGTCGACCATGTAGCTGTCCACGCCCAGCTTGCGTGCAAGTTCGGCCAGGCGGTTGCTGTTGGAACTGGTGGGGCTGCCGACGACGACCATGACGTCGACCTGGGGCGACAGCATCTTGACGGCGTCCTGCCGGTTCTGCGTGGCGTAGCAGATGTCCTGCTGCTTGGGCTCGCGCACATTGGGGAAGCGCTTGCGCACCGCCGCGGTGATCTCCGCCGCGTCATCCACTGACAGCGTTGTCTGGGTCACGACGGCCAGCTTGGCGGTCTGCGTCGGGTTCGCGTTGGCCACATCCGCCACGTCCTCGACCAGGTGGATGCCGTGCTCCAGCTGGCCCATCGTGCCTTCCACTTCAGGGTGGCCCTTGTGGCCGATCATGATGAATTCGTAGCCCTCCTTGGCCAGCTTGGCGACTTCCACATGCACCTTGGTCACCAGGGGGCAGGTGGCGTCGAACACCTCGAAGCCGCGCGCCTGCGCCTCGGCCTGCACGGCCTTGCTCACACCATGCGCCGAAAAAACCAGGGTGGAGCCGGGCGGCACATCGGCCAGTTCCTCGATGAAGATCGCGCCCTTGGCCTTCAGGTCGTTCACCACGAAGGTGTTGTGCACGATCTCGTGGCGTACATAGATCGGCGCGCCAAACTTTTCCAGGGCTCGCTCGACGATTTCGATGGCGCGGTCCACACCGGCGCAAAAGCCCCGCGGCTGCGCCAGCAGGATCTCGACGTCCAGGGGCACCGGCACGCCAGCAGCTGCGCCCGATGGCTGGGCGTTGACATGCCTCTTGGTGGTCATAGCACGCCGATCAGATAGACCTCGAAGGTCACCGGCCGGCCCGCGAGCGGATGGTTGAAGTCGAACAGCACGGCGTCTGCCTTGCCCTGGCCGTCGCCCTCCCGGCCCACCTGCCGCACCGAGCCGGCATAGCTGCCAAGCCCATCCGGCGTGGGGAACTGTACCACCTCACCTACGTTGTATTGCTGCTGCGGGTCACCCAGCTCGTCCAGGAGCTTGCGCGCAACCCACTGCACCATCTCTGGGTTGCGTGGGCCAAACGCTTCGCCCGCCGCGATCTGGAATGTGGTGCGTGCGCCTTCTTCCAGGCCCAGCAGATGCTGCTCGACGGCGGGCGACAGCTCGCCGGTGCCCAGCGACAGCGTCGCCGGCTTGTCGTTGAAGGTGTTGATGATGTCGCCGCCCGGCCCGGCCAGCCGGTAGTGCAGCGTGAGGAAGGAGCCCGGGTGAACCCGGGACGCGGTGGATGCCATGGAAGTCCCGATAAACTGGGCTCCATTGTAGAAACCCGCGCCACGTCCCAATCCCATGCCCCTGAAAGACCTTCCCGCGGATGCGCGGCCCCGCGAAAAGCTGCTCGCGCGCGGGCCCGGCGCGCTGGGCGACGCCGAGCTGCTGGCGCTGCTGCTGCGCACCGGCTACCACGGCAAGGGCGTGCTGCAACTGGCGCAGGAAGTGCTCGACCGGTTTGGCGGCATTGGCGGCCTGCTGCATACCGGCGCTGACGACCTCAAGTCCATCAAGGGGCTGGGCGGCCCTGCCAAGCGCGCCGAAGTGGTCGCCGTGCTGGAACTTGCCCGGCGCGGCGCGGCTCAACAGCTCAAGGAACGCGAAGTCTTCAGCTCGCCCGGCGCCGTCAAGCATTACCTGCAGCTTCAGCTGGCGCGCCGCGAGCACGAAGTGTTCGCCGTCCTGTTCCTGGACGCACAGAACCGCCTGATCGAGATGGAAGAGATGTTTCGCGGCACGCTGACGCAGACCAGCGTCTACCCGCGTGAAGTGGTGCTGCACGCGCTCAAGCACAACGCTGCGGCGGTGGTGCTTGCGCATAACCATCCCAGCGGCACCGTGCAGCCTTCGCGTGCCGACGAAGCGCTGACCCAGACCCTCAAGGCCGCGCTGGCCCTGGTCGATGTGCGCGTGCTCGACCACGTGATCGTCGCACCGGGCGATGCGCTGTCGATGGCAGAGAAGGGGTTGCTGTGAAGGCCAGCTCGCTCAAGGAACTGCAGCAGCTTCAGCAGAGGCTGGTCGAACAGCAGAAGCTGGACGCGCTGAAAGAGGAGGCTTGCAGGCAGGCGCAGCGCAAGCTCGACGCCGAAAAGAATCTGTTCGTGCGCGCAGCTGGCGCCGTGCAGCCGATCCGCGATCCCCGGCGCGTGCCGCTGGCGCCGGCCCGGCCGCTACCCGTTGCGGTGCAACAGAAGCGCGACGACCAGAGCGTGCTGCGCGAATCGATCAGCGACCAGTTCGACACCGGCACGCTGCTGGAGGTGGACGACGCGCTGAGTTATCGCCGCGTTGGCATTGGAGCCGACGTCACCCGAAAACTGCGCCGTGGCGACTGGAGCATCCAGCGAGAGATTGACCTGCACGGTCTGCGGCGGGAAGACGCGCGCGATGCGCTGGCTGCCTTTGTGCGCGAGGTGCACCGCCAGGGCCTGCGATGTGTGCGCGTGGTGCACGGCAAAGGCCTGGGCTCGCCCGGCAAGACGCCGGTGCTCAAGGGCATGGTGCACAACTGGCTGATCCAGAAGGACGAAGTGCTGGCCTTCGTGCAGGCGCGGCGCGACGAAGGCGGCGCCGGTGCGCTGGTGGTGCTGCTCAAGCCCTCGAGCGGCGCACCCTAAAGCCTGACCTGCACCATCGTCCAGCCAACGACCGCAAGCTGGGCGACGTTCAGGGCAATACCCGCAACGTGGAGCTTGCGAAAGCGCCGGATCGCATCCGTGTCGCCGTCATGCATCGTGGTGCGCAAGGCGTCCATGTGGGTGAGCAGCCAGCGGTGCATCACCACAGCCAGCAGCGCGATGAGGCCCAGGCACAAGGCCAGCACCGGCCGCCCCGCCAGCGCGTTGCCCACCGCGGCGATGGCCGCCGTCACGGTAACCAGGCGATAGCAGTAGTGGAAGACCTGCCGGATGACGCGTGAATCCATCGGCACGTCGTGCTTGAGGATCAGCAGCGGCGTCGTGCCCAGCACGAAGAACCACAGTGACATGAGCAACAGCACTGTCGAAATCAGTGAGAGCACTTTAGGCAGCATGAGCGTTCTCTCCTGAGGCCGTCAAGCCGATTCTCGATCCGAAGCTTGCTTGGACCTGACGCGGTCTTGCGGTCTCACCCCGGGCTGTTGCGCATCCAGTCGGCCGTCTGGAAGAACGATTCCTTCAGCCGCGCACGCAGTGGGTCGTCGACGCCTGTTTCGCCCATGGCCTGGTCCATGCAGGCCAGCCACTGGTCGCGCTCCAGGACGCCGATCGAGAACGGCATGTGGCGCAGGCGCAGCTTGGGGTGGCCGAAACGCTCGATGTAATGCTGGGGCCCGCCCATCCAGCCGCACAGGAACCAGAACAGGTTCTGCCGGGCCCGGGCCAGGTGGCTGCCGTGCGCCGCGCGCAGCGCCGCGTAGCCCTCCTCGATCTCCATCAGGTCGTAAAAGCGTTCGACCAGTGCCTTGATCTTTTCTTCGCCGCCGATCCACTCGAAAGGCGTGCCCGCAGGCGGTTTTTCCTGAATCTGCATTTCCCTATTGTCGCGGCTGCGCTATTCGGGGGCCCGGCGCAATGTCTCCACCACGGGCCGGTTGAGCACTTCGCGCAGGCCCCACCAGCCGGCAGCCAGCGCAAGCACCGCACCCGCCAGGGCGCCGCCCAGGGGCACCAGCGGCGACGCGGTCCATTCGAAATCAAATGCATAGTGAGCCAACCCCCAGCCGACGGCCATGGCAACCACACTGGCCAAAAAGCCAGCCAGCAGGCCGACCCCCACCAATTCGGCGCGCTGCACCTGGCGCAGCAGGCTGCCGCGAGCACCCACGGCGCGCATGATGGCGTATTCGCGGGCTCGCTCCTCACGCGTTGCGGTCACGGCGGCGAACAGCACCACCACGCCAGCTGCCAGCGTGAAAGCGAACAGGAATTCCACCGCCCCGATCACCTTGTCCAGCACGCCCTGGATCTGGTTGATGGTGCCGGTCATGTCCACGTTGGTGATGTTGGGGAAGGCACGCACCAGCTGGTTGTCGAATCCCTTTTGCTCCGGCGCGCGAAAAGCGCTCATGTAGGTCACCGGCACATCGGGCAGCATGCTCACCGGATAGATCACGAAGAAATTGGCGCGCATCGAGCCCCAATCCACCTTGCGCAGCGAAGTGATCTTTGCATCGGTCTGCACGCCAGCGATGTCGAAGCGCAGGGCATCGCCCAGCTTCAGGCCCAGGGTGGCGGCAATGCCCGCCTCTACGCTGATGCCGCCGACATCTTCGGCCTGCCAGCGGCCGGCCACGATCTGGTTGTGCGGCGGCTGCACCGGGGTGTTGGAGAGGTTGAATTCGCGGTCGACCAGGCGCTTGGCGCGGTCTTCCAGGTAGTCGTCCGGACTCACCGTCTTGCCGTTCACCGCGACCAGCCGGCCGCGAATCATCGGGTACCAGTCGAACTTGGTCACACCCGCATCCCGCAGCGTCTTGCGAAAGGCCTCGTTCTGCTCGGGCATGACGTTGATGACAAAACGATTGGGTGCATCGGGCGGCGTCGCCCGGCGCCAGCTGGCGATCAGGTCGGTGCGCAGGAGCACCAGCAGCACCAGGGCCAGCAGGCCGACAGCCAGCGCGCTGACCTGCACCACCGCGTAGGCTGGCCGAGCCGAAATCTGCCGCGTCGCCAGCACCATCCAGCGCGGGGCCGTGGATTCATTGACACTGCGCCGCAGCACCTTGACTGCCAGCCAGCTCAGGCCTGCGAAAAGCAGCACGGCAGCCGCGAAGCCGCCCACGGCAATCGCGCCGAGCAGCAGATCGCTGCTGGCGGCCAGCAGCAGCGCGGCGAAACCCACCACGCCCACGCCCAGCACCACCGCCGACGCGGGCTTCAGATTGCCCACGTCGCGCCGGATGACCCGCAGCGGCGGCACCTGCGCCAGCTGCAGCACAGGCGGCAGGCCAAAGGCAAACAGCAGCGTCAGGCCCATGCCCACGCCGAAGGCCACCGGCCACAGGCTGGACGCCGGCAACGCGGCCTCGACCAGACCCGCCAGCAGCGCCACGAAAGCAAAGTGCACGCCGAAGCCGATAGCAACGCCCAACGCACTGGCCGCCAGCCCGATCAGCGCAAATTCGAAGGTGTAGCCCAGGGCAATGGTCCTTTGGCTCTGTCCCAGCACCCGCAGCATGGCGCAGTCGTCCAGGTGGCCGGCCGCAAAGCCGCGCGCGGCCAGCGCCACGGCCACGGCGCTGAGCAGCGCGGCCAGCAGCGCGACCAGATTAAGGAATTTCTCGGCCCGATCCAGCGTCTGGCGCATCTCGGGGCGCCCGCCTTCCAGCGACTCCACCCGCACGCCGCGCACATCACGCTTCTTGACCTCTTCGACCGCCCACTTGACGTAGTCCGATACCGGGCCATCGGCACCGGCCACGGCAAGGCGGTAGGTGATGCGGCTGGCCGGCTGGATCAGCCGTGTCGCCGCAAGGTCGCCCTGGTTGACCATGACGCGCGGCGCAAAGCTCAGGAACCCGGCGCCCCGGTCGGGTTCGACCAAGATGAGGCGCGCGATGCGCAGCTGGGTGTCGCCCAGCAGCAGCGGGTCGCCCACCTTGAGCGCCAGCGTATCGAGCAAGGCCGCGTCGATCCAGGCCTCGCCTCGGGCCGGCACGTCGCGGGTCAACGCGCCTGCGGTGTCGGGCTGGTCCGCCACCTTGAGATTGCCGCGCAGCGGATAGCCCGCGGCGACGGCCTTGAGCGCCACCAGCTTGCTGGCCCCGCCCTGCGCGTCCTGCGCCCGTGCCATGGTCGGAAAAGCCAGGGTTGTCACCGCCTGCAGGCCCAGAGAGCGGGCCTT
>JANYAN010000040.1 GCA_025361305.1 Burkholderiales bacterium | reverse complement strand
ACGTCGCTCGATTTCTTTTCCAGCGAAATCACGCGCGAAGGCATCTTGCGGATCGGGAACGCACTCTCGTCCGTCACCTGGCGCGATTCGAGCACCACGTCGGTCTGCGGCACGCCGCAGCAGGTCAGCACCATGCCGGCGGCTTGTTCTTCAGCAGATAGTGCCTTGCTCTGGTGCGTGCCCAGCACCACCGTGCCTTCGATCTTGCGGCACTTGCAAGAGCCGCAGGCGCCATCTTTGCAGCCATAGGGCATGCCCACGCCCTGGCGGATCGCCGCGGCCAGGATGGCCTCGCCGGCGTCGACGCTGAACGAGCGGCCACTGGGCAGCACGGTGACCTGAAACGGGCCCGCGGGGGCCACTGCGCTCGTCATGATTTGGGTATCCTTGGACTGTCGTTGTTGCCTGCCCCGATTTTGCCTTCAATCCAAAGCCCCCTCGGCGCCCTGCCGGCGCGCTTTCGCCGCGAACGCGTGCTGATCATCGGCTGCGGTGATGTGGGCCTGCGGGTGGCCCGTGGCCTGCCTTCACGCGTGCGCGTGCTGGCGCTGACCACGACACCCGAGCGAATGGCGCAGCTGCGGGCCCGAGGCATCACACCGCTTCTGGGCAATCTGGATACATCGGGCACGCTGGCGCGCCTCGCCGGCCTGGCCACCCGCGTGCTGCACCTGGCGCCGCCAGATTCAGAGGGCGCTGAGCTATGGTGGCGCGACCTGCGCACCACGGCGCTGCTGCGCAGCCTGCGGCGGCGCAGCGCCCCGCAATCGCTGGTCTATGCATCCACCAGCGGGGTTTACGGCGATTGCGGCGGGCAGCGGGTGGGCGAAACCCGGGCGCTGCGGCCCCACACACCGCGTGCCCAGCGGCGTGCCGATGCCGAGCGTGCGGTTCGGCATTACGGCCATGCCGCGGGGGTGCGCGCGGCCATTCTGCGGGTGCCGGGCATTTACGCGGCCGATCGAGAGGGCGGCACCCCGCGCGAGCGGCTGCGCAAAGGCACGCCCGTGCTGCAGGCCGCCGATGATGTATTTACCAGCCACATTCATGCCGATGATCTGGCCCGCGCCGTGCGCGCGGCCCTGTGGCGCGGCCGGCCCCAGCGCGTGTACAACGCCTGCGACGATACCGAGCTGAAGATGGGCGATTACTTCGATCTGGCCGCCGATCTGTATGGCCTGCCCCGGCCGCCCCGCGTGCCGCGCAGCACCGCCCGCGATGAACTGCCGCTGATGCTGCTGAGCTTCATGAGCGAATCGCGCCGCCTGGATAACGCGCGCCTGAAGAATGAGCTACGTTTGCGCCTGCGCTACCCGACGGTTGCGCAGGGCCTAAGAGACATGTCAAGCCCGGCATGACAGACAGTTCTAGATTCCTGCCGGCCGCACCATCAGGCTCATCCGGTCCACGGCCTTGATGGTCAGGACCTTGATGTCCGCGCCCTGCAGCACGGTGAGCTTGATCTCGTCGTCCGGGTTGGGGTGGGCCCAGATGCGCTTGTAAAACTCTTCCAGCGTGGTGACCTTCTCGCCGTCAACGGCCAGCACCAGATCGCCCGACTGCATGCCGCTGATGGCAGCCGGCCCGTCGCGCGTGACGCGCACCACCTGAATGCGGCCGTCTTCTTCGCTGGAGGTCAGGCCCAGCCAGGGCCGGTGGCTTTTCTGGGTGCTGCCGGTGCTTTGCATCTCGGCCAGGATCGGCTTGAGCAGATCGACCGGCACGAACATGTTGCCCGGCATCTTGCGGTTTTCGCCGGTCGCGTCGCCAACATACAGGCTGCCGATGCCCAGCAACTCTCCGCGCTGGTTGAATAGCGGCGCGCCGCTGTGGTTGCCGATGGGGGGGCTGGTGAACAGGGCTGCGTCGATGTGGTATTCCCAATAGCCCGAGAAAGCGCGTTTGCTGATCAGCTGGGTCATCGCCACATCGCCGTCTTCGCCGCCACTGGCGGCCAGCAACGCCTCGCCTTTCTGCAGATCCTTGTGGCTGCCCAGGCTGACGGGCTTGATATCGCGCAGGGGCAGCAGGGTGCGCACCAGGCCGAAGCCCGTGGCCTGGTCGTAGCCCACGGCCCGTGCCGGCAGCGTGCGGTTGTCTTGGGTGACGATCTGGATGGAATCGGCTTCGAGGATGAGGTAGCCGATCGTCAATATCAGGCCGTCCGGGCCAATCACCACGCCCGAGCCAGAGCGTTCCTTGCCCAGCGTTTCGGCCGAACGGGCGCCATCGGCCACTGTTACCTGGACACCGACCACGGCCGCGTTGGCACGATTGAGCGCATCGATCACCGCCTGGGCCCGGGCCGGCGACGCCGCATGCACGGCCACCGCCGGGCAGATCGCGCAGACAACCAACAGCCAGATGCAGATCAAGCGGCGCATGACGCAAGAATGCACCTTTACCAATTCCTGCACAAGCGGCAGGGCGACTTCTCACGCCTTCTTGAAGCAAGATAAGGGCGCAGCGACATGGTTTGGCTGAACTGGCCCCTTGAGGAGCGGCGCGTTGCGCGCTATCGGCGCCACATCCTCGCAGCGCCTGACGGCCGCCCCGGACATTCCGACCGTCGCGGAGCAAGGGTTGCCCAACTACGTGATGGAAGGTTGGTTCGCGGTCGTCGGTCCGAGGAATCTTCCGGCGGCTGACGTCCAGCGCATCCACGACGGATTTGTCAGCGCATTCAGTACGGTCGAGCTGAAAGAGACGATGGCCAAGCAGGGCAACAGCATTTCGATGACCACACCGGAAGCCGCCACTGCGTTCTTCAAGAGCGAACTTGCCAAGTACGCCGGCTTGGTGAAGAAGTCAGGGCTCGAGCTGCAGTAGGTCCGAGTTACGCCTCCACTTCACTTCACCTCTTGGGCCCCAGCACGTCCCTCTGTTTCAGTGAGTTCTGGATCAGGAGGATATCTGTCGCATTGGTAGGCACCTGCTCGGCTCCAGGCGTCACGCAAGTAAAACTCTCCACCGCGTTCACGTCACCGCTGCCGCGATAGCGCGCCATCTGCGGATACGCGCAAATCGGCCGTTGCCTCGTAATCGCTCCCGTGTCGTCGTACCGGGTCGCCACGATCGATGCAGGTGCGACGCCTTGTTCCACCCAGCGGGCGAGCGCGCCGACTACGTGCGATTCGGCCGTGCGTTGCGCCTTGGCTGGCTCGGGGAATCCGCCTCCAACCGCTTCCGGCCCCGTGCCGCCCCGGCAGTGGCCAACGTCGGGCAGCATGAAGAGGCGATGGTACCCCTGCACCGTCGAAGCCAGGGCCAGCGAGTCAGCAGTTACCTGCGCGGGCGACATGTTGCGCACCGCGGCGTCGTATTCGGCACGCGGCAGGCTCTTGAGCTTCTCGAACTGGATGAGTGCGTTGCAATAGGCAGATGAGCCCTGGGGAGGCACGATCGGGTCGGCCCAGCCATGGAACTGCACCAGCTTGCCGCTGTGCGTCTTGAATGCGGTTAGGTCAGGGCTTGGCGCCGCGGTGGCCGGTGTGATGAAGGCCTTGATCTGGTCAAACTGATCGTCCCAGTTCAGGTCGCGGCGCCATTCATAGGGCGGCGAGGTTCTGGAATACACGTAGTGCCCGATAAAGGGTCCGTAGCGCCCGTTGTCCCCGAAGTTGGGGTCCCACTCACCTTCGGAGCCGGGCATCACGCCTGCGTAGCGCTGCACCCCGCTCGACGTGCGCATGCCGGCATACATCGCCTGGGCCACGTTCATCTCGGGTTCGGTCAGGCAGTTGGGCGCGTCGCGTGAGGTGCAGCGCAAGGCGGCCGGACTGAAGTTGCAGACGCGCGGATTGGTGATCTGGCCGTCGGCCAGGCCATCCTGCGCGTCGCATGCGGCATGCGACGCGCGACTGAGAAGCTGCCGCTTTGCGGTCGCCAGCACGGCGGGTTGGCCTTGCACCGGCGTCTGAAGTTTGCCGGAATACGCCAGCCACGTGAGGACCTCAGGGTAGAACTGCGAGGGCGCGCCTGCTGCGATGCCATCGAACAGCTCGGGATAGCGCTGCGCCATCATCATGGCCTGCCGCCCGCCGTTGGAGCAGCCCTCGAAGTACGAATAGCGCACGGGCTTGGCGTAGTACGCGTTGGCAAGTGCCTTGGCGGCTGTCGCGACGAAGTAGTGCGCGCGCAGGCCCCAGTCTTTCACCTTTTCCGGATGGTTGAGCGTCCAGGCCGGGCCTTCACCGCCGTCGTGGCCCATGTTGCTCGCCGCGGTGACGAAGCCGTCGCCGACGTCCTGCACCAGGCGCGGATACGGGATCGCACCCGCATAACCGCCAGTGCCGTTGAGCTTGAAGCGGCCCGACCAGGCCTGCGCCGTGGCCGGCAGCCACACTTCGAACTTGATCTCAGAGTCTGACGAAGGCCGCGCGACGCCCTGCACGCGGCAGAACTTCGCGTCGACGTCGACATTGCCGATCTTCGTGGCCGAGGAAACCGTCGTGGCCGATGCGATCGTGCTTGCCTCCGGCGGCACTTACGTGAGGTCTTCGCACGTCATCGGTTGCGCAGGCCGGTCGGTGGCGCAGGCGGTGAGCAACAACGCACCTGCCAGGGCGGTGATCTTCTCTCCCATGTTGGCCTCCTCGTTGACTGGGCATTCTTGCACTCGATCACGCGTTTGCGCAAGCTCGCTGTCGTTGCCTCGAACGGGAACAACTTCGGCCCTGGCGTCGTCGACGGAACAAAACCCGCTGCGCTGGGAAAACGTGCGGGTTTGATGCTGGTTGGGATTCTCTGGATAGAGATCGTGGTGCCGGAGGCCGGAATCGAACCGGCACGGGTTTTACCCCGGGGGATTTTGAGTCCCCTGCGTCTACCAATTTCACCACTCCGGCGACGTGAGAGGGGAACTGGAAATTATGGCACAGTGGTGCTCATGACTGCGAAGAACTACCCCACGATCGAAGACGCGATCGGCAAGACGCCACTTGTGGCACTGCAACGCATCGGTGCGTCCGACAATGCGGCCCGAGGAACCGTGGTGCTGGGCAAGCTGGAAGGCAACAACCCGGCCGGCTCGGTCAAGGACAGGCCCGCGCTTTCGATGATCCGGCGCGCCGAAGAGCGCGGCGAGATCAAGCCAGGCGACACGCTGATCGAGGCCACCTCGGGTAACACCGGCATTGCACTGGCGATGGCCGCGGCGATCAAGGGCTACCGCATGGTGCTAATCATGCCGGAAGACCTGTCGGTCGAGCGCGCGCAGACCATGAAGGCCTTCGGCGCCGAACTGATGCTCACGCCCAAGAGTGGCGGCATGGAATACGCGCGCGATCTGGCCGAGAACATGCAGCGTGAAGGCAAGGGCCGTGTGCTCGACCAATTCGCCAATGCCGACAACCCCCGCATCCACTACGAGACCACCGGGCCCGAACTGTGGGCCGATACGGCAGGGCGCATCACGCATTTCGTCAGCGCCATGGGCACGACAGGGACGATCACCGGCGTGTCTCGCTTTCTGAAGGAAAAAAACGCTACCGTGCGCATCATCGGCGCGCAGCCCAGCGAAGGCTCGCGCATTCCGGGCATCCGCAAATGGCCCCAGGAATACCTGCCCAAGATCTACGATCCCAGCACCGTCGATGAACTGGTCTACGTGAGCCAGGAAGACGCCGAGGAAATGTGCCGGCGGCTGGCGCGCGAGGAAGGCATCTTCGCCGGCATTTCGGCCGCGGGCGCGTGCTGGGTGGCGCAAGAAATTGCCAGGACCGTAGAAAACGCGACCATTGTTTTTGTCGTTTGTGACCGGGGGGACCGTTATCTTTCGACCGGGGTCTTTCCCGCCTGACCGTGGATTGCGGCTCAAGGGCGCAATGACAAACAATGAGCAATCAATTCAACTTCTGTCCCAGCTGCGCCACGGCGCTCGAGCTGATCGCCCAGGTCGAGGATGGCGGCGCCAAGGAGCGGCTGCGCTGCCGTGGCTGCGGCTGGACCCACTGGAACAATCCCACGCCCGTGCTGGCGGCGGTGATCCAGTACCAGGACCGCATCCTGCTGGCACGCAACGCGGCCTGGGCGGGCAAGATGTATGCGCTGATCACCGGCTTCATGGAAGCCGGTGAGACGCCCCAGGAGGGCATCGCGCGCGAGATCAAGGAAGAGACCAACCTGGACGCCAGCGAGCTCAACCTGATAGGGGTCTACGATTTCCAGCGCATGAACCAGGTGATCATCGCGTATCACGCCGTAGCCGATGGCGAAGTGCGCCTGTCGCCCGAGCTGGTCGACTACAAGCTCTACGAATACGACGCCGTTAAGTGCTGGCCTGCGGGCACCGGCTATGCGCTGGCCGACTGGCTGCGCGGCCGGGGCATCGAGCCGCAGTTCGTGCCGTTCCCCCGGCGCGACTGAGCCCTGCTTAGAATCACACTACTACCCAGGACGCCCAGATGCAAATCGACCAGGAAATCGACACCCGCGGCCTGAACTGCCCGCTGCCGATCCTCAAGGCCAAGAAAGCCCTGAGCGGCATGACCAGCGGCCAGTTGCTCAAGGTGGTGTCGACCGATGCGGGGTCGGTCCGCGATTTCCAGGCGTTTGCCAGGCAGACCGGCCACGATCTGGTCGATCAGCACAACGTCGGCGACGAGTTCATCCACGTGATGCGCCGGCGCTGAAGCCTGGGGTCAACCCAGGTCCAGCTTGCGCAGGTAGTCGCGAAAGCGACTTGAGACCTCAGGATGGTCCAGCGCAAGGGCCACCGTGGCTTCCAGAAAGCCGTCCTTGCTGCCGCAGTCGTAGCGCCTGCCTTCGTATTCGTAGGCGTGCACACCCTCGGATTCGATCAGGGCCGCAATGCCGTCGGTCAGCTGGATTTCGCCTCCCTGGCCGCGCGCCTGCTTGCGGATGCAATCGAACACGGCCGGGGTCAGGATGTAGCGGCCGGCAACCCCCATACGGGAGGGCGCGGCCTCGGGCCGCGGCTTCTCGACCATGGCGCGCACCCTGATCACGCGGTTGCCGGCCGGCTCACCTGCGACGATGCCGTAACGCCGGACGTCCTCCCGGGGTACCTCCTGGACCGCTAACAAAGATGTCTGGACCCGCTGAAAAACGTTGACCATTTGTGTCAGTACCGGCAGGCCGCCGGGTGGCCCGGTCATCAGGTCGTCGGCCAGAAGCACGGCAAAAGGATCGTCGCCGACCAGGGGCTGGGCGCACAGCACCGCGTGGCCCAGGCCGAGTGACCGGGCCTGCCGCACATAGGAGCAATCCATGTCGCTGGGCTGTACGGAACGCACCAGCGCAAGCAATTCGTGCTTGTCCGAGGCCTCCAGCTCGCTTTCCAGTTCGTAGGCGGTGTCGAAATGGTCTTCGATGGCACGTTTGTTGCGGCCGGTAACAAAGATCATGTGCCGGATGCCAGCCGCGTAGGCCTCCTCGACCGCGTACTGGATCAGCGGCTTGTCGACAATTGGCAACATTTCCTTCGGCTGGGCTTTGGTGGCTGGCAAGAAGCGGGTGCCAAGACCGGCCACAGGGAAGACGGCCTTCTGGATTTGTTTTGCTGCTTTCATCGACTGGGACGAGGTATACGAAGTTGGACATCTTACTTCTCGAGCGGCTGATACCTGAGGCGCTGACATGGCTTGAGTCGCGCCATGCGGTGGCCAACTGCCCCGAACTGGCCGCCGATCCTGCTGGCGTGCGCGCAGCGCTCGCCACCGCGCACGCCGCCGTCCTGCCACGCAAGGTGGTGGTGACACGAGAGTTCCTGGACGCCGCGCCATCGCTGAAGGTGCTGGCACGTTTGCATGTGGGCACCGACAACACCGATCTCGAAGCCTGCCGCGAGCGCGGCGTGCGCGTCGTGCAGGCAACCACGGCCAACGTTCGCTCCAATGCCGAATATCTGTTGACCGGCCTGTTGCTGCTCTACCGGCGTGGCATCAGCGCCGCGCTGGGCGACAACCGGCATGCCGATATCAGCCTGGGCCGCGAACTGCACGGCAGCGTGGTGGGCCTGCTGGGGCTGGGGCCCACGGCGCACACGCTGGCGCTGATGCTCAATGCACTGGGTGCCAAGCTCATCGGCTACGACCCTGCGGTGCACCACACGGCGCCGATCTGGTCGCGCCTGCAGATCCAGCCCGTGGGCCTGTTCGACTTGATGAGCCGGGCAGACGCGGTGTCGGCGCAGGTGATGTATGCCTCGCGCTATCGGGGGTTCGTCAACGAACAAGTGCTGTCACACTGCCGGCGCGGACAGCTGTGGGTTGCCACCAGCCGCTCACAGCTGTTCGACGCGCAGGCCCTGGCCGATGCGCTGTCGGATGGCCGTATCGAGGCCTGCATTTTCGATGGGGCGGAAGCCGGCTTTGCGTCGAAGGGAACGCCGTTGCACGAATGCGAGAACCTGTACCTGACGCCACGCCTGGGTTCGCACACGCGCGAGGCGCGCATTCGCGCCAGCTGGTATGTGGCGCACCGGTTGCATGAAGCGCTGACTGCGCACACAGCCGCCGCAGATGACCCGCTGAGCGACGGGCTGATGGACCTGGTAGCGCCTTGATGCCGGCGCCGGTGCTGCGGCCCTTCAGGCCATGCGCTGCAACTGGCCCTGGATCTTGGCCAGCGTCGCGGTGAAATCGGCAATGCGCGAGCGCTCTTGCTCGATCACCGCCGGCGGCGCCTTGGCCACGAAGGCCTCGTTGGCGAGTTTGGCGGTGGCCTTGGCCAGTTCGCCCTGCAGACGCGCAGCCTCCTTGCCCAGGCGCACCTTTTCGGCCTCCATGTCAATTTTCATGAAGAGGCACAGCCGCACTTCGCCGACCACCGCCACCGGCGCAGCCTGCGCTGCCGAAGCCCAGGCCGATTCGTCGTCGAACACCCTCACTTCGGCCAGCTTGGCCAGCGCTTGCAGCACCGGCGCGCTCTGGCGGATGAACGCCGCATTGCCTGTTGCATAGAGCGGCAGCCGGGTCCCCGGCGAAACGTTCATTTCGCCGCGCAGGTTGCGGCAGGCGTCGACCACGGCCTTGAGCTGCGTCACATGGGCCTCGGCTTCAGGCCGGATCGACGCTTCGTTGGGCACAGGGTAAGGCGCAATGCTGATTGAATCGCCGCTCTTGCCGGCCACAGGGGCTACCTTCTGCCACAGTGCCTCGGTGATGAAGGGAATGAGGGGATGGGCCAGCCGCAAAGTGGCTTCGAGCACGCGGATCAGCGTGCGCCGGGTGCCGCGCTGCTGCGCCGCATCGCCGCCCTGGATCTGCACCTTGGCGATCTCCAGGTACCAATCACAGAATTCGTCCCAGACGAACTGGTAGATCGCGCTGGCCACGTTGTCCAGGCGGTAGTCGGCAAAGCCCCGGGCTACTGCGCCCTCGGTGCGCTGCAGGGTCGAGATGATCCAATGGTCAGCCTGCGTGAGGGTTGCAGCCTGTTCGGATAGGTCGTGCCCTTCGCAGTTCATCAGCGCGAAGCGCGTCGCGTTCCACAGCTTGTTGCAGAAATTGCGATAGCCCTCGCAGCGCTTGGTGTCGAAATTGATGTTGCGACCCAGGCTGGCGTAGCTGGCCATCGTGAAGCGCAGTGCATCGGCGCCGTAGGCCGGCATGCCCTGGGGAAACTCTTTCTTCACCCGTGCCGCCACCTTGGGCGCCGTCTCCGGACGACGCAGGCCGACGGTGCTCTTGTGCACCAGCGTGGCCAGATCGGCGCCTTCGATCAGGTCCACCGGGTCGACCACGTTGCCTTCCGACTTGCTCATCTTCTTGCCTTCGCTGTCGCGCACCATGCCGTGGATGTAGACATGGCGGAAAGGCACGCATCCGGTGAAGTGGGTCGTCATCATGATCATCCGCGCGACCCAGAAGAAGATGATCTCGTAGCCTGTCACCAGCACCGTCGAGGGCAGGTAAAGATCCTGGTCGTGCGTCTGCGCCGGCCAGCCCAGCGTGGAGAACGGCACCAGCGCCGACGAATACCACGTGTCCAGCACGTCGGGGTCGCGCGTTAGCGTCTTGCCGGGTGCCTGCGATTGCGCATGCGCCTGGTCGCGCGCCACGTAGACGTTGCCATCTTCGTCGTACCAGGCCGGGATCTGGTGGCCCCACCAGAGCTGGCGCGAGATGCACCAGTCCTGGATGTTGTTCATCCACTGGTTGTAGGTGTTGACCCAGTTTTCCGGCACGAAACTCACCGCGCCGGACTGCACGGCATCGATAGCCTTCTGCGCAATCGACTTGCCGGTAGGGTCCGTGTCGCTGACCTTGGTGGTGGCGACGAACCATTGGTCCGTCAGCATCGGCTCGACGATCTGGCCGGTGCGGGCGCACCGCGGC
>JANYAN010000175.1 GCA_025361305.1 Burkholderiales bacterium | reverse complement strand
CCGCGCCTTCGACACCGGGTCGTGCTCCTTCTGCAGAGCCGACTTCTCGATCTCCAGCGCCACCAGCTTGCGCTGCGCGTCGTCGATCGGGGTCGGCAGCGAGTCGATCTCCATCTTGAGCCGACTCGCCGCCTCGTCGATCAGATCGATCGCCTTGTCGGGCAGGAAGCGGTCGGTGATGTAGCGGTGGCTCAGCTCGGCTGCGGCCACGATGGCCGGGTCGGTGATCTCCACGCCATGGTGCACTTCATATTTCTCCTGCAGGCCACGCAGGATGGCGATGGTGGCTTCCACGCTGGGCTCGCCCACCAGGATCTTCTGGAAGCGCCGCTCCAGCGCCGCATCCTTCTCGATGTACTTGCGGTATTCGTCCAGCGTCGTTGCGCCCACGCAATGCAGCTCTCCGCGCGCCAGGGCGGGCTTGAGCATGTTGCCCGCGTCCATCGCGCCTTCGGCCTTGCCCGCGCCCACCATGGTGTGCAGTTCGTCGATGAAGACAATGGTCTGGCCCTCGTCCTTGGCCAGTTCCTTCAGGACAGTCTTTAGGCGTTCCTCGAATTCGCCGCGGTACTTCGCGCCAGCCAGCAGCGCCGCCATGTCCAGAGACAGGACGCGTTTGCGTTTGAGCGACTCGGGCACTTCGCCCGAGACGATTCGCTGGGCCAGGCCCTCGACGATGGCGGTTTTACCCACGCCGGGCTCGCCGATCAGGACCGGGTTGTTCTTGGTTCGCCGCTGCAGTACCTGGATGGCGCGGCGGATTTCGTCGTCGCGGCCGATGACCGGGTCGAGCTTGCCCTGACGGGCGCGCTCGGTCAGGTCCATGCAGTATTTCTTCAGGGCTTCGCGCTGGCCTTCGGACTCGGCGCTATCGACATTCGCCCCGCCGCGGACGGCGTCAATTGCGGTCTCGAGGGACTTGCGCGACAAGCCGTTCTCGCGCGCAATGCGGCCGATCTCCTGCTTGGTATCGGTCAGTGCCAGAAGGAACAGCTCACTGGCGACGAACTGGTCGCCCCGCTTGATCGATTCTTTTTCTGCCCCTTGCAACAGGCTCGCCAAGTCGCGCCCAACCTGAACCTGCTCCTGCCCCTGAACTTGCGGCAACTTGTGTATCGCCGCCTCGGCACCCGCCAGCAAGCCAGGCACGTTGACCCCGGCGCGCTGCAGCAGCGCCCGTGGACCATCCTCCTGGCGCAGCATCGCCACCAGCAGGTGCGCCGGGTCAATATAGGCGTGGTCGTTGCCCAAGGCCAGGGTCTGTGCGTCGCCCAGCGCGTCCTGGAATTTGGTGGTCAGTTTGTCTAGTCGCATGGAATTTCTCCTGTCAACTACAAAGCTTAGGCTTATCCACGCCTTTTCAAGGGTCACTGTAAGCTCGCGGACACAGCGGCAGCCTGACTAAAATCAAGCCATGAACATCCATCAGCTGTCGGTCACCTACCAGGCCGACCAGGACCGCATTCTTGTGCGTGTGAACACCACTGCCCAGGAAGAAATGCGCATGTGGTTGACGCGCCGGCTCATGCATGGGCTGTGGCCATTGCTGACCAAGCTGCGTACCGAGCAGGTGCTCAAGCTGGAGGCGGCGGGCACCTCGCTGGAAAAGGCCGACGACAGCCTGAAGAAGATGCTGACAGACTTTCGCAAGGAAGAATTTCTGCAGAACGCTGATTTCGCCACGCCCTATCAGGAGAGCCAGGTCCGCCTGCCTCTGGGCGACGAGCCGTTGCTGGTGACCGATGTCAACGTCAGTCCACAGCCGCGTGGACGAGTGCGCCTGGCCTTCAAGGAACAGGTGGGCGGCGGGGCGCAGCCGCGCAGCTTCCAGATGGAAGTGGAGCCCCAGCTGATGCAAGGATTGATGCACCTGCTCGAGCAGACCCTGGCCCAGTCACTTTGGCGAGAGGCATTCGGGACGCCCACGACGGCCGGTGAAAGTGCAGCCGCGCCGGAAGGATTGCCGGCGCGCCCCCGTTACCTCAACTGACGGCCCGGGCGTCGCCCCGGCCTACGAACGTTGCTGGCTGTCGAGCGAGAAGCCGGCGATGCGTTTGTACTCGTCGGAGATCCGGCGCAGTTCTTCCTGGCTGATCAGCTCGTCGATACTGCCGAAGGGCTTGCCGCCGCTGAGCTCGTCCACCCGGATATTGATGAAATCCGGCGGTACCGTGCGATTGGTCTGGACGATCCTTGCCGTCGGCTCCAGCCGCCGTCCTTCGTATGCCGCCAGGGCTTGCCTCGCATCGCCGCCGGCAGCCAGCAGGTCGGCCAGCGTTCGCGCGTCGATGATGGCCTGGGCGCAGCCGTTTGAGCCGCGTGGGTACATGGGATGGGCTGCATCGCCAAGCAGGGTAATTCGGCCGAACGTCCACTGCGCCACCGGGTCGCGGTCGACCATCGGGTACTCGAGCACTTGCTGCGCACCGGCTATCAGGGCCGGCACGTCGAGCCAGTCGAAGCGCCAGTCCTCGAAGATACCGATGAAATCGGCCGGGGTGCCGGCCCGGTTCCAGTCATTCATCACAGAGCCCTGGCGCTGGATTTCGGCTACCCAGTTGATCAGCTGGTTGCCTTTGCCGTCCACGTTGTCGACGATGGGGTAGATCACCATCTTGCCGGTCTCGATCGAGCCGACGCGCAGGTAGCTCTTGCCGCTGAGGATGGGTGCATGCAGCGTGACGCCACGCCACGTATTGATGCCGGCAAAGGCGAGTTGCTCTTGGGGATAGAACTGCCGCCGCAGCGCCGAATTGACGCCGTCGCACGCAATGGCCACATCGGCCCTGACCTGCGGCAACCGCACGCCGGCGCCGTCGATGAACGACAGGGTGACGCCCTCGTCATCCTGGTCGGCCCGTTCGCAGCGGTGGTCCAGATGAATGCATGCATCCCCAAGCCGTTCGCGCACTGCCCGGTACAGCACGCGGTGCAGCTTGCCGCGGTGAATTCCGATCTCGGGCGAGGCGTAGCCCGCATGCCGGCCGCGCGGTTCGCGATAGATGAACTGGCCAAAGCGGTTGAAGAAGACGCTTTCCAGGTTCTCGATGCCGGCAGCCTCCAACTGGGCATCGAGCCCGAGCGCAGCCAGTTCCCGCATGGCGTGGGGCAGCAGTGTGATGCCCACCCCGATCTCCCGCACCTCGGGCACTGCCTCGTAGACTTCGCAGGCCAGCCCGCGCTGATGCAGCGAAAGAGCAAGCCCCAGGCCCCCGATGCCGCCCCCGATAACAGCGATTGTCATGTCACTCCGCAGTGATGTTCTGGCTCTTGATCAGCCGGGCCCAACGCACCGCATCCTGCTCCACCAGGTGGCGGAACTCCTCAGGCGTGCTGCCCGCCGGGTCCATCCCCTGCGTTTCGAAAGCCGTGCGCACTTCCGGCGCGGCCAGGATTTCCCT
>JANYAN010000535.1 GCA_025361305.1 Burkholderiales bacterium | reverse complement strand
AGCCGCGCCTTGCGCCAGGCGTCGAGATCCTTGAGCCGGCGCGGGCCCGGGGTGTCCGAGATCAGCCGGCTGGCAGCAAATGTGCAGCCGTCGTCCGGGTCGCGTTGTGCCAGCCACAGGCGTCTGACTTCGTCGCCAAGGCTGGCGGGCGACGCCGCGCCTTCGCGCAGGTACTGCACGAGCAGCGCGAAACAGCGCACCTCGCGGTCGTCGTTCATACGGAACAGGGGATGCTCGGCGGCAAAGGTGGTCCAGTCGCGGCGCTGCCCCATCAGCAGCAGCCAGTCGTTGCGTAGCCGGTCTTCCTGGTAGGTGCTCGGGTAACGGGCCAGGAATTCCTGGACTTCCTGCGAAGTGGCGGTGTCCAGCCTTGCCTTCAACTCCCAGTAAGCGGCCCACGGCTCCAGCGCATGGCCCTTGGCTTGCGGCAGCAGCTGGGACAGCTTCTGGCGGTTGCCCTGGCGAAACGCCTGGTTCATTTCCAGGATCAAATCGTCTCCCTTGCCCTGCGCCTGCGCTGCGCACGACAGCGTCACCGCGATCAGTGTCAGAATCGTTCGTAACTTCATTGGGTGATTATGGACAAGGCGGAAGAAAAAAGGGATTTGCGGCAGCGGCTGGTGGAGCAGCGCCTGGCCATGCCCGACCGCCTGCGTCGCGCGGATTTGCTCCAGCGGGTGATGCGAATCTGGCTGGTCAACCGGCCCGATATCGTGATCGGCGCCTACTGGCCGATCAAGGGTGAGTTCGACCCGCTGCCGGCACTGCACCGCTGGAAGGAAGACGGCGAACTGCTGGACGAGCCGCAACCGCGCCGGATCGGGTTGCCAGTGGTCGACAAGCTGCACAAGACCCTCAAGTTCCACGCATGGTTCCCGGGCTGCCCGATGGAAGAGGACGCCTATGGCATTCCCAAGCCCAAGGACACCGAGGTCATCGTGCCCACGCTCCTGTTCGTGCCTTGCGTCGGCTATGGGCTTGGCGGATTCCGCCTCGGCTATGGCGGCGGCTTCTACGACCGGACGCTGGCGACGCTTGCACCGAGCCCCTATACGGTCGGCCTGGGCTTCACCAACGGCTTCCTGGACGACCTTGAGCCCGAGCCCCACGACGTCCCGCTAAACGCCATCCTCAACGACAACGGCGTTGTCTGGCCCATCGGCTGAGCGTCCCCCGGAAATAGTGTGAGCAGACCCTAGTCAGTTGGGGACAGAGCTAAAGGTCTGTCCCGCAATGTCTCAGTCCAGGTCATCGACCGTATCCGGGTCGGGCACTTCGCCGATGGTCTGACGGGTGGCTTTGGCCTGCACCACCAGCCAGTCGCAGAACGCCTTGATCTCTGGCCTTAGCGCATTGCGAGGGCCGACGATGAGCCAGTAAGCCATGGGCGAATCCATCCGCTGGTGCGGCAAGGGTTCGATCAGGTCGCCGTTGGCCAGGCTTTCGGCCACCAGCGGCAGTCGCGCCAGCACCACGCCCTGTCCGGTCAGCGCGGCCTGCACCATCTGGTAGGCATAGTTGAAGTAGAGCCAGCGCTTGGGCTGCAGCTTGGTCAGCCCGTGCTCGTCGAACCACCGGCGCCAGGTCAGCCATTCCAGGTGCGTCTGGTGCGCATCGCCGGCCTCGATCAACGCGAACTGGGCCAGGTCGCCGGGTTTCGTCAGCCCTTGTCCACTTTTGAGCAGCCAGGGGCTGGCCACGGGAGTAAGTTGCTCGCCGAACATGCGTATTGCGCGCGCCGGCATGTTGGCGACTGGCCCGTATCGCAACGCCAGGTCGACATCCGAAATTTCAAGATCGAGCGTTGCATCCGAGGCGTCGATTCGGATGTCGATTTCGGGGTTATCGCGCTGGAATTGCTCGAGCCGCGGGATCAGCCACATGGAGGCGAACGAAGCGAAGGTGGTCAGCGCGACAGATCTGCGCCCCGCGCTTTGGCGGATCTGGCGTACGGCGCTGTCGATGCGCGGCAGCGATTGCGACACCGCCGTCAGTAGCTGCGCGCCTGCGCTGGTGAGCTCGACCGCGCGGGTATGGCGCAGGAACAGGCTGGCGCCCACTTCCTCCTCGAGCGCCTGGATCTGGCGGCTGACAGCGGACTGGGTGAGCGCCATTTCCTCCGACGCCGCGCGAAAGTTCAGGTGGCGAGCGACCGCTTCAAAGGCGCGCAGATGGCCGGCCGAAATCGGACGGGTGCGCAGGTGGGTCTGCGAGTGCTGCATGGTGCCAGGGTGTGTCAGTAGTGTTAGCGGGATTGATGCAAATCGGGAATTAATAGGGTAGCCGGATTTCATTGGACTGCCAAGCGATCTACACCGATGATTTGCTACCGAAGTGCCAATATGGAGATAAATCATGGCGTCGCAAATGCTTTCTCAATCGCATCAATCCACAGCCGCTGGCGAGTTGCCCGGAACATGGAAACTTGCAGCCGGACGGGCCATCACGCTGCAGCCGCGCGAGGTCGGCGTGCTGAAGGTCGCGCATGGCCGCCTGTGGGTCACATTCGACGGCCCGCATCAGGGCCCGCGCAACGACCTGGGCGACCATATCCTGGGCGCCGGCGCCAAGGTACGGCTTCACGCCGGGCAAAGAGTGGTGGCCGAAGCCTGGAATGGAGGCTGCCCGGCTTACTTCAGCTGGGACCCACTCACCGCGCCGTCTCCCAATGTGCCAACGCGTCAGGCAATGGTGCTTCAGCCTCTGGCCGACCTGAGACGGGCAGCCGCCATGGGCGTGGGTGCGGCCGCCAGGTTGGCGGCGGGCGTCGCGCGGCTCGCTCTGGATGCGGTGACAATTCCCGGATGGCACGGCCCAAGTCTTCCCAGCACGAACTCAAGCGCGACGAAATCCTGGACGTAGCGGCCCAGTGCTTTGCCGACCGCAGCTATCCGGCCGCCAGCATGAACGAGCTGGCGGCCGCCTGTGGCACGTCCAAGGCACGGCTCTACCACTACTACGAGAGCAAGGAAGCGATCCTGTTCGATCTGCTGGACCGCTACACCCAGCGGTTGCTGGCCATCATCGGACAAGCGGAGGCAACAGCACAGCGCCGTAGCCTGGATGACCGGGACGCGATGCACGAACTGATTCGCAGTTTCCTGTCCGAGTACGAGACGTCGGCCACCCGTCATGTGGCGCTGCTGCATGACACCAAGTTTCTGGGACCGGCTCAGCGTGAACTGATTCTGGAACGCCAGCGCGACGTAGTGTCGGCCGTGACGCGTTTTCTGCGCCGTGCGTATCCGAAGCGCTTGACCGGTGCGAACCAGACAGCGGTCACCATGATGCTGTTCGGCATGATCAACTGGACCTTCACGTGGCTGCGGCCGGGCGGGCCCATGAGCTATGCCGCGTTCGCCGACGAAGTGATCACTATGCTGGAGCGGGGACTGTCGGCACAGGATTCAACAATCCGTAATTGATTACGGTTAGGTAAAATCTGGCTCATCCCCAGGAGACTCCATGTCAAAAGCATTTGCCAGCCAGGCCGACCTGGCCGACAAGAAGATCACGTTCGAGCAACTGAGCAGCCATTGCTGGGCGTACACCGCAGAGGGAGACCCAAACTCCGGCGTGATCGTCGGCGAGAAGTACATCATGGTCAGCGATGCCACAGCCACTCCGGCCATGGCGCACGACCTGATCGCACGGATCCGTAAGGTGAGCGACAAGCCCATCAAGTACGTGCTGCTGACCCATTACCACGCTGTGCGCGTGCTGGGCGCCAGCGCGTTTGGTGCGGAAGGTGCTACCGAGATCATCACCAGCCAGGGCACGCTTGAGCTGATCGTCGAGCGCGGCAAGGAAGACATGCAGTCCGAAATGGAGCGCTTCCCGCGATTGTTCCGTAACGCCGACAGCGTGCCGGGCCTGACCTGGCCGACCATGATCGTTGGTGGAGGTGACCCGACCCGCGGCGAAGTCCCGGGTCGGCTGACGCTCGATCTGGGCGGTGTGAAGGTGCAGATCTGGCATCCGGGCCCGGGCCATACCCGGGGCGACACGATTGCGTGGGTCGAGCAAGAAAAAGTCCTGTTTTCAGGTGACCTCGTCGAATACGAAGCGGGTGTTTACACCGGCGACGCGCATTTGCAGGAGTGGCCTGCCACGCTCGATGCGCTCAGGGCTCTGCGGGCAGAGGCCATCGTACCGGGCCGTGGTGAGGCGATGAAGGGCCTGGCGCAGGTGGACAAGGCCCTGGACTACACCAAGCGCTGGGTCCAGACCCTGTTTTCGGCGGCTAAGGAGGCGGCCGCGGCCAATATGGACCTGAAAGCCGCCATGGCCCATACACGAAAGCAGATGGACCCGGTGTTCGGCCATGTGTTCATCTACGAGCATTGCCTGCCGTTCGACGTCAGTCGCGCGTTCGACGAGGCACGCGGCATCAAGAACCCAAGGGTCTGGACCGCCGAGCGCGACAAGGAAATGTGGGCGTCGCTTCAGGGCTGAGCCGCAAGATCGCGCAAGTCGCGCTGGTAGGCGCGCAGGCGCCTCGCCGCCGTCTCGCGCTGTTCGGCGCTGGTGCTGTTGTGGACTGCCGCCAGACTCTGGCAGGTTTCCTTCAGCAGATTGTCCTGATGTGCCCTCAGTACGGGATCGGGCGATTGCAGCACACGCTCAAGGTAGCCGTGCACCAGCTGGGCAGCCATGTCGGGCGCGACAGACTGGCTGGCGATCATTCGCAGCGTGCGCAGCGCATCCTGCTGGCGGCGCTCTCGCTCGGCCAACACCAGCCGCGCATCGAAGACTGATCGATCAATCTGCGCGTGCAGGATGGCGTGCTGGGGCTCGTCCAGGCGTCCGTAGATCATTTCGCTGCGCTCAAGAAATTGCTTGAACCGCTTGTCGCGCTGTTCCGCCGCGCTGATGGCGATCCAGTCGGTTCGGTACTCTGCATCGTTCTTCTGGTACTTGGCCTCGAGGTGGCGCAGTTGGTCTGGTGCCAGATCCTGCACCAACTGGGCCACGTCGGCCTCGACCTGGCCGCCAATCACGGCCAGGCGGTTGCGTATTTCAGCCGCAAACGTGCATATCTGCGCCGCGCTGATCTCGCCCGGAGCAAGTCGCTCCATCTGCTGCAGCAGGGCGACGTAGCGAGGCAGCTCGTCGCTGCGGTGCCACCGCTGCAGCCGCGCCAGGCTGTCGCGCACGCGCGGCGCCTGCGCCTGGCTGAAGTCGACATAGCCGTCCAGCCACCAGTAGGCCACCGTCGGCAACGTGTTGTAGCCCAGCTTGACGGCGCTACACCCGGCCATCAGGGCCGCAGCGGCCAGCAGGCCGATAATCCGGGCGGTACGCAGGGCACTCGAGATCGGGAAAGAAGGAAATGTCATGACAGCTGTGGATGTGGTCATCATGGCCGCCGGCAAGGGTACGCGGATGAAGAGCGGCCTGCCCAAAGTGTTGCACCGATTGGCTGGCCGCGCACTGGTGCAGCATGTGATTGACACGGCGCTGAAGATCAAGGCACGGCGCATCGTTGTCATCACGGGGCACGGCGCAGCCGAGGTTGAGGCGGCACTGGTCGAATCGGCGCGCGCAGGCGCCCGCGCAATCCCCACATTCGTGCGCCAGGAGCCGCAGCTGGGAACCGGACATGCCGTGCAACAGGCGCTGCCCCACCTTCCCGACGATGGCATCGCCCTGATCCTCAACGGCGACGTGCCCCTGATCGAGGCGGGAACCTTGCGCGACCTTGTCGCGCTTTGTGGGGGTGAGCGACTGGCGCTGCTCAGCGTCGACATGCCTGATCCCACCGGCTATGGCCGCATCGTCCGCGGCGGCCAGGCCGTGCAGGCCATCGTCGAGGAAAAGGATGCGACGCCGGACCAACGCAGGATCGGTGAGGTCTACACAGGCTTCATGGCCGTGCCCAACCGGTTGCTTAAGCAGTGGCTCGCCCGGCTGACACCCCAGAACGCGCAGGGCGAGTATTACCTCACGGACATCGTGAAGCTGGCAGTCGGCGACGGCGCCGCCGTGATGGCCATGAAGTGCGACGACACAGTGCAGGTGGACGGCGTCAACAGCCCCATGCAGTTGGCCCGGCTGGAACGCGCCTTCCAGCTGCGCCAGGCCCATACATTGATGGAGCAGGGGGTGCGGCTGGCCGACCCCGCCCGCTTCGATCTGCGCGGCACCCTTGCGTGCGGTGCGGACGTGGAGATCGACGTCAATTGCGTGTTCGAAGGCGCGGTGTCGCTGGGCGAAGGGGTGAAGATCGGTGCCAATTGCATGATCTCCGATGCCACGATTGCCGCTGGTGCCGTGATCCATCCTTTCACCCACATCGAAGGGGGAACGGCTGGCGTCCGGGTAGGCGAAGGCGCATTGATCGGCCCTTATGCGCGTCTGCGTCCTGGCGCCGACCTGGGTCCCGAAGTCCACATTGGCAACTTCGTCGAGGTCAAGAACTCGGTCCTGGCGCGCGGTGCCAAGGCCAATCACCTGGCCTACCTGGGCGATGCGACTGTCGGCGAGCGGGTCAACTACGGCGCGGGCTCGATCACCGCGAACTACGACGGCGCCAACAAGCACCGCACCGTCATCGAGGACGATGTGCATATCGGAAGCAACTGTGTGCTGATCGCGCCAGTGACTATCGGCCGAGGCGGCACCGTGGGCGGCGGCTCGACGATCACGCGGGACACGCCGGCTGAATCGTTGTCGGTAGCGCGCGGCAAACAGGTGACTGTCGCCAATTGGAAGCGGCCCCGCAAGGGGAATCGCTAGGCGTTGGCCTGAGTCGGGTTACGCTGCGCTTGCGTCGGTCAGCGCCAGCCGAGGCTGGAACTTGGCTCGTCTGAGCGAAAAAAATGTCTTGACGTTGCGCACGTTTGCGTCGCTCGTAAACAGGCGCTGCGCCAACGCGAGATAGCCGGGCATATCACGCGCCTGGACCACCAGGACGAAGTCGGGGCCGGGAGAAACGCGGTAACACTGCTGTACGGCGACGTCGGCCGCGACGCGTGCCTCGAATGCCTCCTGCTCTTCCTGGCCTTGGCGGTCCAGTGAGATCTCCACGATCGCCTCGAGGCCATGGCCGATGACTGCGGCGAGCCGGTCAGTGCTCAGGACCGCGATCTCGCGCTCGATCAGGCCGGCTTCGCGCAGGCGCTTGACCCGGCGCAAGCAGGTGGGTGGTGAGATGTGAACTGCGGCCGCAAGCGACAGGTTGCTGACCGAACTGTCTGACTGCAACCGTTCGAGAAGCGCCAAATCGACATCGTCTATGGATATTTGTTTCATGTTTTTATACATATAGAACTATTATTCTCTTTATATTAATTTAAGAAATAATAGTCCATATATTACTAGAAATAGAATACCTATTCCATACCCATCTAAATACAGTACGGGCAACTTCTGGAGCAACCCCATGTGTGGCATCGTCGCCAGCGTTTCGACCCGAAATATCGTCCCCGTCCTGGTGCAGGGCCTGCAACGGCTCGAATACCGGGGTTACGACTCTTGCGGGATTGCCGTGCATGCGGACGGAGGCCTCAGGCGTGCTCGCAGCACCTCACGCGTGGCCGAGTTGCAGGAGCAGGTCGAACGCGAGCATCTTGAAGGCACGACCGGCATCGCCCACACGCGATGGGCCACGCACGGCGTGCCAGCCGTGCACAACGCCCATCCCCACTTCAGCCACGGCACAGGTGCACCCTCGGAAAGCCGCGTCGGGCGCGTGGCCCTGGTGCACAACGGCATCATCGAAAACCATGAGGAGTTGCGTTTAGCCCTGCAGGCTCGCGGCTACCACTTCGCCAGCCAGACCGACACCGAGGTGATCTGTCACCTCGTCGATAGCCACTATGACGGCGACCTGTTCGAAGCCGTCAAGGCGGCGGTCGCCCAGTTGCACGGTGCCTACGCG
>JANYAN010000528.1 GCA_025361305.1 Burkholderiales bacterium | reverse complement strand
GCGGGTCGGCTGCCGCGGCCATGGTGGCCTGGCCGAAACCGCCCCACACCGGCGTGGTGGGACTGAAGGCGTGCGTCAGGTCAACGAACTGCTTGCCCTGGATGATGCGAAGCGCATCGGCCAATGTGTCGGCTGCACGCGCAACAGTCGAGAACGCCGACAGCGCGCAGCTCGCGATCAAGAGCGCCGCAAGGCGGCGACTGGGTGTGGACATGCTCATCGTCAGACCTACAGCAAAGGTGGAGGAAAGTGCAGTTGTAGCCGGCTTGAAAAGCCGCGTTCCCGGCCGGTCACGGGGTCGCGAAATGCGATGCCTTGCGCGAGCAGTCGCAGCGGATTCCCGACCTCGTCACCGCCTTGCCGCAGCAACCGCGGATAGATGCGGTCACCCACGATGGGCAGGCCCAGGGCCGCCATGTGCACTCGCAACTGGTGACGCTTGCCGGTGAGAGGCCGAAGGCGGTAGCGTGCCAGGGCGCCACGCGTTTCCATCAATTCAACCTCGGTCCGCGCGTTTGGCTCCCGGCCGTTCGCAGCGCTGTCATCCGCCTCGCGCATCTGCATGAAGTGGTCGCCGGTCACCAGGTTGCTGATGCGAGTCAGGGGGAATTGCAGCGACGCATTGCTGGGCGCGATCGCCTGGTAGGTCTTGGCGACTTCGCGGCCGGCGAAGAGCGCGTGATAGCCCGCACAGGTTGCTGGATGCTTGGCGAACAGCACGACGCCAGCGGTCTCTCGGTCGATTCGATGCAAAGGCGTCAACGCGGGTACACCGAGCTGGCGGCGCAACCGGACAAGCAGTGTCTCCTGTAGGCAATCGCCGGATGGCGTCACGGGCAGGAAGTGCGGCTTGTCAGCCACCACCAGAAGTTCGTCTTCGAACAGCACGCAAGCCTGCGCCGCATTGCGAATCTCGTGCGCGACCGTGCGGTAGTAGAACAGCTTGCCATGCGGCCGGTACGGCTGCGCCGGTGCAACGCGTTCGCCAGCGCCATCGACGACATCGCCGCCCGCCATGCGCGCGGTCCACTCGGTCGCGGCGATGGCCGGAAACCGCTGCACCAGGAAGTCGAGCATGCAGGTCCAGCCGCCGGTTGGCAGTGACACCTGGCTGGGACCGACGCCGTCGCGAACGGGCAGCATCGCTTACGCCGCCGACTCTTCGGGCCCGCCGTGAATTGCCGCGGCCAGCCGCCGGGCACGTGCCAGCCGCCAGGCATCCTCTGGTTCGTCCTGGTACACGTCGTCCAGAGTACTGGAGGTCTCTTGCAGCAAGGTGTTCAGCGCCACGCGGTTGTCGAACACAAAGCACTCGCCTTGCCAGTCCAGCTGCGCATCCGGCATCTGCTGGAAGTAGTTGAGGATGCCGCCTTCGAGCTGGTAGACCGGCAAATCCATGTCCAGCATCCATGCGCTGGTTTTTTCGCACCGGATCCCGCCCGTGCAATACATCGCGACGCGCTTGCCCCGGGCCTTCCATTGCGGCGCGTGGGCCCGCACGTAGGCAGGAAAGTCGCGGAAGTTGGCCACCTGCGGGTCGATGGCCCCTTCGAAATGCCCCAGGCGGTACTCGAAGCTGTTGCGGTTGTCGAGCAACACCAGATCGGGCTGTTTGATCAGTTCGCGCCAATCCTGCGGGCTGACGTTGATGCCGGTCCTGCGCGCATCCACACCATCAATTCCGAACGGCACGATCTCTTTCTTGACGTGCACCTTCATCTTGCCGAAGGGCGGTGTGGTGCACCCACTGCGCTTGAAAACCATTCCCGTGAAAGCGCCCGCAAAGGCCGGATCCCCCAGCAGGCACGCCTCGACGCAGTTGACTGCCTCCGTCGATCCGGCCAGCATCCCATTGATGCCTTCGGGGGCCACCAAAATGCTGCCTGTCAGCCCGCTGACCCGTTGCTGCGACACCAGTTCGCGCAACACGGCGGCCACGTGTTCGGGGTGCGGCAGCGCCGTGAATTTGTAGAACGCCGTATGGACAAGCACAGCAGGCAGGGGGTTACAGGCCGGCCGCCGCCCTCAACGCAGCGGCCTTATCCGTGCGTTCCCAGGTGAACTCGGGTTCTTCGCGGCCAAAATGGCCGTAGGCGGCCGTCTTCTCGTAGATCGGTCGCAGCAGATCGAGCATCTGGATGATGCCCTTGGGCCGCAGATCGAAGAACTCGTTGACAAGCGCGGCGATCCGCTCGTCCGAGATGACACCGGTGCCCTCGGTGTAGATGGTGACGTTCATCGGCTTGGCCACGCCGATCGCGTAGGCTACCTGGATCTGGCACTGGCGGGCGATTCCGGCCGCCACGATATTCTTGGCGACATAGCGCGCCGCGTACGCGGCAGACCGGTCGACCTTGCTTGGGTCCTTGCCGGAAAATGCGCCGCCGCCGTGCGGGCATGCGCCGCCATAGGTGTCGACGATGATCTTGCGTCCGGTCAGGCCGCAGTCGCCCTGCGGGCCGCCAATGACGAAGCGGCCGGTCGGGTTGATCAGGTAACGGGTTTCTTTCAGCCACTCCTTGGGCAGCACCGGCTTGATGATTTCCTCGATCACGGCCTCGACAAACGAGGGCTTCATCCTGGCGCCCTCGCTCTGTTCGGGACTGTGCTGGCTCGACAGCACTACGGTATCGATGCTGTGCGGCTTGCCGTCGACATAGCGCATCGTCACCTGGCTCTTGGCGTCGGGCCGCAAGAAGGGCAGGCGCCCGTCCTTGCGCACTTGCGCCTGGCGTTCGACCAGCCGGTGCGCGTAGTAAATCGGCGCGGGCATCAGCTCGGGCGTCTCGTCGCAGGCGTAGCCAAACATCAGCCCCTGATCGCCCGCACCGGTGTTCAGATGGTCGTCCGATGCGTGATTGACCCCCTGTGCGATGTCGTTGGACTGCTTGTCGTAGGCCACCAGCACCGCACAGCCCTTGTAATCGATGCCGTATTCGGTGTTGTCGTAACCGATGCGCTTGATGGTGTCACGCGCCACCTGGATATAGTCCACATGCGCGTTCGTCGTGATTTCGCCAGCCAGCACCACCAGACCGGTATTGGTCAGGGTTTCGGCAGCCACCCGGCTGCGCGGGTCCTGCAGGAAGATGGCATCCAGGATGGCATCGGAAATCTGGTCGGCCACTTTATCGGGGTGACCTTCGGAGACTGATTCCGAGGTGAAGAGAAAGTCGTTCGCCATTTGAATAAACTCCGTTGTTTGCTTGTCAGGCGCGTTGCCTTGTGCCGGAGCTTGGGGCGAACGCTTTAGCAGAACTTGATTAATGTCGCCCTGCAAGTAGTTCATAACTCGGCGACAAGCGGATTTTATAACGCTTGTGAAAACCCTTTTCCACCTGTTGGCCCGTGTGCCGCTGCCCCTGCTGCATGCCATCGGCGTTGTGCTGGGATGGCTTTCCTTCCTGGCCTCGCCGACCTATCGCCGCCGCTTCGTCGACAACGCGCTGCAGGCAGGCCACACGTTGCGCCAGATTCGCGGCTCCGTGGGGGAGTCGGGCAAGCTGCTGGCCGAGTTGCCTCGCCTGTGGTTTGGGGCGCCTGTGCGGCTGGAGTGGGACGGCGCCCAACTGATCGACGCAGCGCGCCAGCGCGGGCGGGGAATCGTCTTCCTGACACCTCACCTGGGCTGTTTCGAGGCCACGGCCCAGGGGTACGCGGCCCTCTACGGGCGCATCACCGTGCTTTATCGCCCGGCGCGCAAGAGCTGGCTGCGGGAACTTGTCGATACTTCGCGCGAGCGCCCGAATCTTGTCACGGCGCCCACGACGCTGGCCGGCGTCAAGCAGATGCTCAAGGCACTGAAGGCGGGTGAGGCAGTCGGCTTGTTGCCTGACCAGGTGCCGCCCGCCGGGCTGGGCGCGTGGGCGCCGTTCTTCGGGCGTGACGCCTATACGATGACCCTGCCCGGCCGACTGGCGCATCAGACCGGCGCTACGCTCCTTCTGGCCTGGGGGGAGCGCCTTGGCTGGGGCCGCGGCTACACCATTCACCTGCGACCGTGGACAGCTGCATTGCCGGAAGGGCCGGGCGCGGCAGCGTCGATCAACGCAGCCATGGAGGCGCTGATTCGCGAATGTCCACAGCAGTACCTCTGGGGTTACGCCCGCTACAAGGCACCGGGGCCGGGGCGCTAACCGCATGGTCACCCAACTTGGCATCGTCTTCATGCGGCTGCTGGCGCACCTGCC
>JANYAN010000489.1 GCA_025361305.1 Burkholderiales bacterium | reverse complement strand
CCCGCGTCCACGATGCTCGTGGCGTCGCGGCCCCAACTGGGCGTGTTCGACGGGGACAGTTTCGCCTGTGACCGGATCCCGTATGGCGGCGCGTGACTGCATCGCCCGCGCCGCTTCAGCCAGGCGCTGCGCTTCGTGGAGCAAATCCTCCACCGCCGCCGGCGCGCGCCCCATCAGTACGACGCCGACTCCGATTTCGGCGCGAATCTCAATGGGATGCCCTTCGAGGCCATTGACTTGCATAGGGCGCCTCAAGCTACTAGCCACCCGCAGGCCCAGCGTGCGCGCGGCTCCCGGCGCATGGATGGTCTCGACGAGTGCGACGAAACAGCGATCCCAATACCGGCCCACCGGGTTGACGACGCCGACCTGACGTTGGAGCCGGTGAGCCAGGTGCACATAGACTTCGTTGAGGCCCGCAGTTCCAGCTCGCGCGACGATCTGCTCGGACACAAAAAGCATGACCGCGATGACGGCGCCCTCGCGTTGAGTGCGCCGCCTGCGCCGCTGTGCACGCAACAGCTCACGCACCAAAGGCAGGCCGCCACGCAACTTGGTGACGGGATCGAACTGGGACTGAACGGACTCGATGCCACGGTTGCGCCGCTCGTGCTGATTGCGTTTCCAGAGCATGAACCCGATCACGGCGATGCACAGCACACTGAAGAATGCGAACAACGCTTGCCATGCAACCCCGAGTCCGGGGATGCCCAAAGCAATGGCATAGAGTCCCCCGACAGCGGGAAGCATGAAGAGGCAGCCCACTCCAATTCCCAGCGCCAGTGCGTCACCGAACAGCCAGGCGCGCATGCCCATCCAGACGACCAGCCCGGTGTTCGCCAGGAGAATCAGCGCAACCGCCGGAAGTTGCTGCCCGGCTGGAAGGGTCAGGCAAAGCAGGCCCGCGGGCGGTACCAGGGTTCCCGCGCCCAGCAGGCAGGTATCCATCAATCGGTCGCGGTGCCTTGCGCCAAGCCAGCCCCGAACCCAGTAATCGCCCAGGCCAACGCAGACAGGGCCGACGAGCACTTTGGCCGTATGCAGCATCGAGCGATCCACCTGCGGCATCAGCGTCTGCAGCAAGCCGCTCAGGACCAGGACGAATAGCAGGGCTGCAAAGTTGTAGGCCGCGCCCTGGAGAGCGGCCCTGGTGCGCAGGACCACCAGATCCGCCAGGCAAATCAGAACCACGAGCGCTATTGCGCCCGCAGCCGCACTCCAGATCGCAAGTTCCAGCATGCCCACGTGGCTGACCTCCGGCAGACGACCGGCCCCATCCCACCAGTATCGCCTCTTTAACGCCCCTTCCAGACCGGGCTGCGCCTTTCAGTGAACGCCTTGACGCCTTCGCGGAAATCCTCGCTGCCGTAGGTGCGAAGGATCAGGTCATGCACATCCGGCAGGTTCTGTTGCAGCAGACGGCGCAGCGCTTCCTTGGTCACGGCCTGGGTGATGGGCGCAAGTGAAGCAAGCCGCTCGCAAAGTGCCGTAGCGGCAGCATCGACCTCGCCGGCGACGACCACTTGAGCCAGGTAACCGCAGGCCAGCGCTTCCTCTGCCGTGAGGATTTCGGCGCCGATCAGCATCCGCTGCACGCGGGGCCGACCGAACGCTGCGACCAGCCGGGCCAGGTTGGCGGCCGACAGGCAATTGCCCAGCGTCCTGGCGATCGGCACTCCCAGCCGTGCGCAGGGCGTTGCGATGCGGATGTCGCAAGCTGTGGCGATAGCCAGGCCGCCTCCTACCGCCCAGCCCTCGATCACTGCCACCGTCGGCACAGGCAGCGCCTCCAGGCGGGCCACTCCCGCGTCGATGCGCCACTCGTAGTCGACGCCGGCCTGGTCATCCTCGAACGACTTGAATTGCTCGATATCGGTCCCCGCCACGAAGGCCTCGCCACCGGCGCCGCGTAGACAGACGACGCGTACGTCCGCCTCGTTGCCCAACCTTTCGCAGATGGCGCCGAGCTGCTGGTACATCGCCCAGGTCATGGCGTTGCGGGCCGACGGGCGATCGAACAGGACCCGGGCCACGGCGCCGTCGATGTGCAGACTGACAACGCCTTCGCTCATGCTGCCATCCCCTCTGACGTCACGCGTCCGCCTTGACGTTGGCATCTTTGCAGACCTTGGCCCACTTTCTGGATTCGACCTGCATGAATGCGGTGAATTTCTCCGCCGAACCACCACCGTCTTCGGCGCCATACTGTTCGAATTTTTCCATGACGTCGGGCATCTGCAGGACCTTGTTGATGTCCTCGTTCATGCGCCTGGCGACGGCCGCGGACATCCTGGCCGGGCCTGCCAGCCCGTACCAGGTGGTGGCCTCGAATCCGGGGAACCCGGACTCGGCCATGGTGGGCACATTGGGGTAGCTCCTGGCGCGCTTCTCACGCGTCTGCGCGATGGCAATCATTTTTCCGCTCTTTACATGGGGCGTGGCGGCCGTCATGGTGTCGAAGCTGTACTGGATCTGGCCGCCGATCAGGTCGGTGAGCATCGGCCCGGATCCCTTGTACGGCACGTGGATGGCGGTGATGCCCGCCTGCAGCTTGAACATCTCGAGCGCCAGGTGCTGCGCCGAGCCACTGCCCGCCGAGCCGAACGTCACCATGCCGGGGTTCTTCTTGCAGAGGTCGACCAGATCCTTCACCGTCTTGGCCGGCTGATGCTCGTTGCAGATCAGCAGATTGGGCGTCACGCCCACCAGCACGATCGGCTGAAAATCGGTGTCGGGGTTGTAGTTCAGCTTCATCAATGCCGGCGCAATGGCCTGGCTGTTGATGTGCGCCATCAGCAACGTGTTGCCGTCGCCTGCCTGGTGAGCTACATAGTCGGCAGCAATGGTGCCGGCTGCGCCTGCCTTGTTTTCAACGACGATGGTGACGTTCCACATGGCCTGGAGCTTTTGGCCAATCACGCGCGCCAGGATGTCGGTTCCCCCGCCAGGAGCAAATCCCACCACGATGCGGATTGGGCCGGCTGGCAATGTCTGGGCGCGCAGCATCGGCGCTGCAAGCGTGGCGACCGCGCCGCTGACAAAGGTTCTGCGTTGCATGAAATGTCTCCTTGAACAACATAAGGGCCTGTCATCCCGGGCTTGATCCGGGATCCATGCAGACCAATTTCTAAGCGGCTCTTTTCATCGCCACTGGCACCAGGTGCGATGCGAAGAAATCCATGGCGCCCTGAACGCCCGAGCCAGCCAACTTGACACCCGACAGCTTCAGGCCCATCTCACAGCCAGCCAGGGCTGCCATCAAGGTGAGGTCGTTGCAATCGCCCAGGTGGCCGATGCGGAACATCCGGCCCTTGACCTTGCCAAGCCCTGTGCCCAGCGAGCAATCGAAGCGCTCGTAGATCAGTTTGCGCACGGCATCGGCATCGATGCCCTCGGGCAGCATGACGCCGGTGAGGACCGGCGAGTATGCAGCTGGCTCGCTGCACTGGATCTCCAGGCCCCACGCCCTGACGGCGCTGCGCACGCCCTCGGCCCAGCGCTGGTGGCGCGCGAACACGCCTTCGAGGCCACCATGCGCAGGAGCCAGCAGCATGTCACAGGCCTCGGCCAGGCCATACAACAGGTTTGTGTTGGGCGTATAGGGCCAGTAGCCACCCTTGTTCATGTCGATCATCTCGTCCCAGGCCCAGAACGCCTTGGGCAGCTTCGCGCCCTTGCTGGCCTCGATGGCCTTGGGCGAAAGCGCGTTGAAGCTGATGCCCGGCGGCAGCATCAGGCCCTTCTGCGAACCGCTGATGCTGACGTCCACGCCCCATTCGTCGTGGCGGTAGTCGGCGCACGCCAGGCCCGAAATCGTATCGACCAACAGCAGCGCCGGATGCCGCGCGGCATCGATGGCACGGCGCACGGCCACGATGTTGCTGGTCGCGCCAGTAGAGGTTTCGTTGTGAACCACGCAGACGGCCTTGATTGCGTGCCCGCTATCTGCCCTCAAGCGCCGTTCGATCAAGTCGGCCTGCACGCCGCGCCGCCAGCCTTCGATGCCCGGCAGCCCCAGGAACTCCGGCTTCAGGCCCAGGCGCAGCGCCATCTTGTTCCACAGGCTTGCGAAATGCCCGGTTTCGTACATCAGCACGCTGTCGCCGGGGCTGAGCACATTGGACAGAGCCGCTTCCCAGGCGCCCGTGCCAGATGCGGGGTAGATGATGACCGGGTGGTGGGTCTGGAAGATTTGCGCAATGCCGCCGAGCACACGCAGACCCAGCGCGCCGAACTCAGGGCCGCGGTGATCAATGGTGGGCAAGCTCATTGCCCGCAGGATCCGGTCGGGGACGGGCGACGGGCCCGGGATTTGCAGGAAGTGCCGCCCCGTGGGGTGGAAGTCAAGCGTCAGCATCGGTGTGGCCTTATCGGTCGAATGATTCTGAATTTTTGCATACAAAATTCGTTTGTCAAGTACAACAATAGCTACTTAGGTTTTGACAGCATCGAAATTTGCATACAAAATCCAAACATGACAGCTGACATCATCTCGATCCCGCGTGCCTCCCTGCACGAGCAAGTGGCCCAGCGCCTGCGTCAGATGCTGGTGGAAAACCTCATCGCCCCTGGCGCAAAGCTTAACGAGCGCGAACTCAGTGCGGCGCTCGAGGTTTCCCGCACGCCGCTGCGCGAGGCCATCAAGATGCTGGCTGCGGAAGGCCTGGTCGAATTGCTTCCAAACCGTGGCGCGATCGCCGTCGAACTGAGCGAGGCCGACGTCCTGAACACGTTCGAAGTGATGGCCGGGCTCGAAGCGCAGTCCGGCGAATTGGCGGCCCGCCGCATCACCGAGCAGGAGCTGTCCGCGATCAGGGCCCTGCACTTCGAGATGCTGGCAGCCTATACCCGACGTGACCTGTCGAACTACTACCGGCTCAATGCGCAGATCCATCGGGCGATCAACGCCGCTGCGAAGAACCCCGTGCTGGCCAACACCTACACCCAGGTCAACGCCCGGTTGCAGGCGTTACGGTTCCGATCCAACCAGGATGAAGAGAAATGGAAGACCGCGGTGAAAGAGCACGAGCGGATGATCGAGGCGCTCTCGGCGCGCGACGGCCCCGCTATGCGCGCCGTGCTTCAGGCGCATCTGGAAAACAAGCGTGACGCCGTGGTGAACCAGCTGCGGCTCGCCCAACCCGCCGCCAATCGGTCGGGTGCAGCCTGATGAACGCGGGTCCGCCTCTGGCCGCAGCGCGCCAGGCCTCGGTCGAAGCGTACGAACTGGTATCCAGGGCGGGCAATGAGGTCGCCGGACGGCTGGCGCAGCGCCTGACTGCCGAAACCAGCGGTGAAGTCCTGTTCTCGCCGGCTGACCGTGGTCGCTACGCCACCGATGCCTCGATCTACCAAGTGATCCCGGTCGGCGTATTCGTGCCGCGCACCAGCGACGAAGTGAAGATCGCTCTGGACATCTGCCGCGACCTGAAGGTAGCGGTGATCGCACGCGGTGCCGGCACCAGCCAGTGCGGCCAGACCGTGGGAGCCGGCCTGGTGATCGACTGCAGCAAGCAACTGCGCAACGTGCTCGAGGTCGACGCTGCAGCCCGCACGGCTGTAGTTGAACCCGGCGTCGTGCTGGATCACCTGAATCTGCAACTGAAGAAGCTGGGCCTCTGGTATCCGGTGGACGTTTCCACCAGTGCGCAGGCCACGCTGGGCGGCATGGCGGGCAACAATTCCTGCGGCAGCCGCAGCATTGCCTACGGCAACATGGTGCACAACGTGCTGGCCGCGCAAGCATGGACAGCAGATGGGCAATTGCACTGCTTCGGCCGCTATGACGAAAGCGTCGGCCGCGCGCGCGAGATCGGCGACCGCGTGAGCGAGTTGGCCGTGGCACTGGCGCCTGAGATTGATCGGCGCTGGCCCACCCGGCTGCGCCGCGTGGGCGGCTACAACCTGGACATCTTTCGCAACCGCAGCGAAAGGCCCTACACCGGCGACGGCTCTGTCAACCTGGCGCACTTGCTGATCGGCAGCGAAGGCACGCTGGCGTTGACCCGCTCACTCACGCTACGGCTTTCGGAGTTGCCACGCGCCAAGGTGCTGGGCGTGGTCAATTTCCCGACCTTCTATAAGGCCATGGACTCGGCCCAGCACATCGTCGGCCAGCTCGGCGGCGATGGCACGCTGACTGCGGTTGAGCTGGTCGACCGCACGATGATCGAGCTGTCGCTGCAGAACCCGGCTTTCGCGCCGGTCATCCGCACCGCTGTGATCGGCCAACCTGACGCCGTGCTGCTGGTCGAGTTTTCGGGTACCGACAAGGCTGAGCTGCTAGGTAAGCTGGCGCAGCTGAGCGAACTCATGGGCGACCTGGGGTTGCCGGGTTCGGTGGTCGAGATGACCCAGGATGCGCCGCAGAAGAACCTGTGGGAAGTGCGCAAGGCGGGCCTGAACATCATGATGAGCCTCAGGGGCGACGGCAAGCCGGTGAGCTTCATCGAGGATTGCGCCGTACCGCTGGTGCATCTGGCCGAGTACACCGACGGGCTGACCCAGGTGTTCCGCAAGTACGGCAGCAAGGGCACCTGGTATGCCCACGCGTCGGTCGGCACGCTCCATGTGCGGCCCATCCTGGACATGCGCCGCGAAGGCGCAACCAAGATGCGGGCCATCGCTCTGGAGGCCAGTGCGCTGGTGCGCAAGTTCAAGGGCGCCTACAGCGGCGAGCATGGCGATGGGCTGTGCCGCGGCGAATGGATCGAGTGGCAGTTCGGCCCGAAGATCAACGAGGCGTTCGCCCTGATCAAGACCCTGTTCGACCCGGACAACCTGCTATGCCCGCAGCGCATCATCGATCCGCCGAAAATGGACGATACGCGGCTGATGCGCTTTCCACCCAGCTACAAGGTGATCCCTCTGAAGCCGGCGCTGGACTGGAGCGCCTGGGATGTGCAGAACGACCCGGCCACCGAACGGGTCACCGCGCCGGGTACCGGCGGCGATCCGGCGCAAGGCCTGGCCAAGGCGGTGGAAATGTGCAACAACAACGGGCATTGCCGCAAATTCGACGCGGGAACCATGTGCCCTTCGTACCGCGTCACGCGCGACGAGCGCCATCTCACGCGCGGCCGCGCGAACACCCTGCGGCTCGCTCTCACGGGACAGCTGGGAGGCGAAGGTCTTGCCTCAGCGGAAGTGCGCGAGGCGCTGGAGCTTTGCGTGTCGTGCAAGGGCTGCAAGCGCGAATGTCCGACCGGCGTCGACATGGCGAAGCTCAAGATCGAGGCGCGCCACCAGCATGGCTTGCGGCACGGCATTTCGCTGCGCGAGCGCATCGTGGCCTGGCTGCCGCGCTATGCGCCGCTGGCGTCGTCGCTGCACGGACTGTTCAATCTGCGGGATCGAATTCCGGGCCTGGCGGCGCTGAGCGAGCGCCTGCTGGGATTCAGCGCCCAACGCCGGTTGCCGCGCTGGCGGCGCGATACGTTCCTGAAAACCACGCCGCCGGCAGGCCGCATCGGCGCCGCGGCGCAGGCCGAGGTGGTGCTGCTGGTCGATACCTTCAACAATCATTTCG
>JANYAN010000460.1 GCA_025361305.1 Burkholderiales bacterium | reverse complement strand
GGTAGGCGCTTATGTGATGATGGAACTGCTTGAGCTGGTGCGCTCGGGCATCATGCACGAGGTTGCCATGAAGGTGGATTCGCAGGTGCGCGACCGCCTTTTCAATGCAGTGTTTCAAGCCAAGCTGCGTGGGGCTCCCGGGACGCCGACGCAACCGTTCGCAGACCTGAGGACCGTCTGCGATTTCCTTCCTTCACCCGCGCTTATGGCGATGATGGACGCCCCGGCCTCGCTGGTGTTCTTGGTATTGGTCTTCATCATCAGCCCCTGGCTGGGCGCCCTGGCGCTGGTGGGCGCGCTGGTGCAGCTGGCGATTGCCATGCGTACCGAAAAGCGCACCATGCCGGTTCTGATGGAGGCGAACAAGGCCATCATCGAAGCGCAGAATTACGCCAACGGCGCGCTGCGCAATGCCCAGGTCATCGAGGCCAGGGGCATGCTGGAAAACCTGCACCGGCGCTGGGCGGTCATGCAGCAGCGGTTCCTGCTGCGGCAGGCGCAGGCGTCGGACCACAATGGCCTGAACACCGCCACCAGCCGGTTCATCCAGACGATGCAAGGCTCGCTGCTGCTCGGTGCGGCGGCTTGGCTGTCGATCAATGGAGGGATGCTCGGGGGCGGCGGGATGATGATCGTCGCCTCCACGTTGGGCGCGCGCGTGTTGGCCCCGCTGACACAACTGGTGGCTCAGTGGCGCCTGGTGGTCAACGCTCGGGACGCCTACACCCGCCTGAACGGCGCGCTGGGCGCCGCGCAGCAGCGGGCGCCCACGATGCCTCTGCCGTCACCGAAGGGCCGGCTGACGGTCGAGTCCGTGATGGCGGCCGCACCCGGCACCAATGTACCGATCTTGCGCAACGTATCTCTGTTCGTGGATCCGGGCGAGGTGGTGGTGATCGTCGGACCGTCAGCCGCGGGCAAGACCACGCTGGCGCGGCTGCTGGTGGGCGTCTGGCCGGCAGCGACCGGCAAAGTGCGCCTGGATGGTGTGGACGTGTTCGCGTGGAACAAGGAGGAACTGGGCCCCCACGTGGGCTACCTGCCACAGACCGTCGAACTGTTCGATGGGACGATCGCCGCCAATATTGCCCGGTTCGGCGACCCGGATATGGACAAGGTGCGCGCAGCGTCCGTGCAGGTCGGGCTCGGGCCGCTGATCGACTCGCTGGCCGATGGCTACGACACCCGCGTCGGTGATGACGGCGCATTCCTCTCGGGCGGCCAGCGCCAGCGTGTTGGCCTCGCCCGGGCCCTGTACGGCAATCCGCAATTTGTCGTCCTGGACGAGCCGAATTCGAGCATGGACGAGGCCGGCGAGCAGGCCCTGTTGTCCACCCTGGCCCATCTCAAGGCACGTGGCGCGACGGTCGTGCTCAATTCGCACCGCACCAGCGTGCTGCCTGCCGCCGACAAAATGCTGGTCCTGCGCGACGGCCAGGTCGCGTTGTTCGGCCCGCGCGATGAAGTGCTGGCTGCGCTGCAGAAGGCCGTCGAGCAGGCGCAGCATCCCAACCCGGGGCAACCGCGCGGCGCGCCGGCGGGCCTGGCGCTGGCAGGGAGCCGAGCATGAAGATTCCCCAATGGCTTGCCCGCAGCGACCTCGGTCGTAGCCTGTGGACGTTCCGGCGCGAATTCGCGTGGGTGGGGGCGTTCAGCTTCTTCGCCAACCTGATGATGCTGTCGCCCACTCTGTACATGCTGCAGGTGTTCGACCGGGTGATGATCAGCCGCAATGAATTCACGCTGATTGCGCTGACGCTGATCATTGTGCTGTTCTTCGCGGTGATGGCCTTCGCCGAATGGATCCGGTCGCGACTGCTCGTGCGCGCCGGCGTCAAGTTCGACCAGTTCCTCAACTCGCGGGTGTTCAACGCGAGTTTCGAGGCCAACCTGAACCAGGCAACGCACAATCCGGTGCGTTCTTTCGGCGACCTCACGAGCCTGCGCCAGTTCCTGACTGGCAACGGTGTCTTTGCTTTTTTCGACATGCCCTGGACGCCGATCTACATCGTCGTGCTGTTCATGATGCATCCGCTGCTGGGCTGGCTGTCGATCGGATTTTCGGTGCTGCTGGCCCTGCAGGCGATCGCAGGGCAGTGGCTGACGTCCAGGCGTTACGAACTGGCGACGGAAACCGCGGTGCAATCCTCGACTTACCTGACCAGCAAGCTGCGCAATGCCGAGACGGTAGAGGCGATGGGCATGCTGGGCAACCTGCGCCGGCAGTGGCTTCCTCTGTACCAGGCTCAAAGGGCCAGCCAAAGCGACGCAATGGTGATGGGGCACAGGTTGCAGGCACTGACAAAGTTCATGCAATACACGCAGCAGTCGATCGTGTTGTCGGCCGGCGCCTGGCTGGCGATTCGTGGCGAAATCAGCGCAGGCGCGATGGTGGCCTCCAACGCCTTGGTGGCCAATTCCCTGCGGCCGATCAGCGTGCTGGTCGGAAGCTGGAAACAATTCGTCGACGCCCGGCAGGCGTACGTCAGGCTCGAAGCGCTGCTGGAAGAGCACCCCGAGCGCGCGGCCGGCCACACTGCCGACGACGTTACAGGGCAGCTGACGTTGCGCGAACTTGTCGCAACCAGCCCGAACCGCAAGCAGCCAATCCTTTCCGGTTTGAACGTGACGTTCAAGGCAGGCGAGGTGATCGCCATCACGGGTCCCTCGGGGGCGGGCAAGTCCACGCTGGCGCGCTGCCTGATCGGGATCTGGCCGCAGACCACCGGACACGTCTTGCTCGACGGCAGGCCCATCCAGGAATGGTCGCGTACGGAGCTGGGGCCGCACATCGGCTATTTGCCGCAGGACATCGAATTGTTCGAGGGTTCCCTGGCCGAGAACATCGCCCG
>JANYAN010000442.1 GCA_025361305.1 Burkholderiales bacterium | reverse complement strand
TGTCCAGCACCGGCTGCGGATCGTCGGTGCAATCGCCGATCGCCTGCAGCACTTCGGCGAACGCGGCGCGCTCGGCCCGTGCGCGCTGCACCTGCGCGGCGAGCCTTGCGTTCTCCCCGTCCAGGCCGGCGCCAGGCCCTCCGCTCGATCGATGCGTTGTTCTTGTCATCTCAGCGATCTTCCCGTGCGGTTGCATTGTTCAGGGCCTCGACCAGCGCATCGACGCGGATGGGCTTGGTCACGTAGTCGTCCATGCCGGCGGCCAGGCACTCCTCGCGATCGCCCTGCATGGCGTTGGCGGTCATGGCCACGATGCGCGGCCGCGCCGGGGCGGGCCAGCGCCCCGTGATCTGGCGCGATGCTTCCAGGCCGTCCATCTCGGGCATCTGCACGTCCATCAGCACCACGTCGTAAGGCTGGCGGGCCACGCACTCGACGGCCTCCACGCCATTGCTGGCCAGGTCGGCGCGGTAGCCCAGCTGCTGCAGCAGCCTCATGGCGAGCTTCTGGTTGACCACATTGTCTTCGGCCAGCAGGATGCGCAGCGGATGGCGCTCGGCCATGCCCGCATCCATCCTCGGCTTGGCCGGCGCCAGCGGTCGGGGCGCCGCCTCATGGGCCAGCAGCGTCATCAGGGCATCGAACAGCTGGCTCTGGCGCAAGGGCTTGGCCAGCACCGCCTTGAACAGGGCTTCGGCCTCTGCCTTCAGTTCGCGCCGCCCGAGCGAGGTGAACAGCACCAACGGCAGGGCCGGCGCGACCGCTCGAATCTTGCCCGCCAACTCGACCCCATCCATCTCGGGCATGTGCATGTCCAGGATGGCCAGGTCGAACGGCTCGCCGGCCTGCACCCAGCGCAGCGCCTCCGGGGGCGAAGGCGTCACCTGCGGCACCATGCCCCATTTGGCGGACTGCAGCGCCAGAATCTTGCGGTTGGTGGCGTTGTCATCGACCACCAGGATGCGTTTGCCCACCAGCGCCGGCTGCTCACCGAGGAAGCTGCGGCGTGCGGCCTCGGGCAGCTCAGCAAGGGGCGCCCGGATCGTGAAGTGGAAAGCCGAGCCCTGCCCCGGCCCGGCGCTTTCCACCCACATGGTGCCACCCATCAACTCGGCCAGACGCTTGCTGATGGCCAGGCCCAGGCCGGTGCCGCCATATTTGCGGGTGGTGGAGCTGTCGGCCTGGCTGAAGCTCTGGAACAGCTTGCCGATGCCCTCCGGGGTCAGCCCGATGCCGGTATCGCGCACGGTGAATTCGAGTTGCGTCGTGCCGTCATCGGCGGTGACAGGTTCGACCGTGACCACGATTTCACCGTGCTCGGTGAACTTCACGGCATTGGACAGCAGGTTCAGGATGACCTGGCGCAGGCGGGTCACATCGCCGTTGATAGCCGCGGGCACGTCGCCTTCGAAGACGTAGGCCACTTCGAGATTCTTCTCGGCGGCGCGCGCGCTGATCAGGTCCAGCGCCGATTCGACGCATTCGCGCAGGTCGAAGGGGTGCGCCTCGACATCCATGCGCCCGGCCTCGATCTTGGAGAAGTCCAGGATGTCGTTGATGATCGTCAGGAGCGCATCGCCCGAGTCGCGGATGGTGGAGGCGAAGTCGTGCTGCTCGGTATTCAGCGGCGTGTCCAGCAGCAGGCCGCTCATACCGATCACCGCGTTCATCGGGGTGCGGATCTCGTGGCTCATGGTGGCCAGGAAGGCGCTCTTGGCTTCATTCGCCGACTCGGCCGCGGCGCGCGCTTCCTGCGCTTCCCGGAACAGCCGCGCGTTCTGGATCGCGATCACGGCCTGGTCGGCAAAGGTCTTGAGCAGGGTGATCTCCTTCGGCGCGAATCCGGGAGGTGCCTGTCCGGCCGCCGAAAAGCGGGTCACGTGCAGCGCACCGACGCCCTTGTCCTGCCAGAGCATGGGCACAACGACGCAGGAATAATTGCCATTGTTCTGCGCAATCTCGCGCAGGCCCCACGGCACCTTCTCGCCGTTCAGGACATCAGGGTAGTAGAGCACCTCGCGCTTGCGCACGGCATAGCCCTGCATCGACTTGTCCACCGGGACCGGGTAGTACGCTGCCACCGTGTGCTTAGACTCCTCGGACGAACCGACGTGAGCCTCCAGTTGCACCAGCCCGTCGTCATGAATCACGCCGATGCCGGCGTCAGAGACGTCGAACAGGTCGCGGCAGCATTTCACGATAGCTTCGAAGACCGGCTGGGCATCGGACACCGAACTGCTGATGACGTTCAGCACCTGGGCCGTGGCCGTCTGCTGCTCCAAGGCTTCGTTGGTCTCGTTGAACAGACGCGCATTCTGGATCGCGATCACAGCCTGGTCGGCGAAGGTCTGCAGCAGCCTGACCTGCTTGTCGGGGAACGCCCCTGCTTCGGCGCGGCACACCGCGATCGAACCCACTACCTGCCCGTCCTTGAGCATCGGCACCGCCAGATTGCTGCGGTAACCGGCACGCTGCGCGGCCTCCTTGGGGCCGTAGTCGGGATCCAGCGCGACATCGTGAATCTGCGCCGGGGCCCGGGTGCGGATCGCGCGTGCTGTGATGGCTGCATCGCCCAGCCGCATCGGGAACGCGTTGCGCATCGCATCGTCGGCGTCGGTGGATACGCCGCGGTATGCCATCAGGTGCACCCATTCGCCGTCGAATCGCGTCACGCCGCTCACGACAGCGTTGCAAAGGGATTTCGCCCGATCGGCGATGGCGTCGAACACCGGTTGCACGTCGGTGGGTGATTCGCTGATCACCTTCAGGATGTCGGCGGTGGCGGTTTGCGTCTCCAGCGACTCCTGTGTGTCGTTGAACATCCGCGCGTTCTGGATCGCAATCACGGCCTGGTCGGCAAAGGTCTCAAGCAGGGCGCGCTCCTTGGGAAGAAACCCGCCGAGCCTGCGCCGGTACGCCTCGATCGCCCCAACGCAGCGGTTCTCCCAGATCAGCGGCAGCGTGATCTGCGAATAGCTGTGTCCCCAGCGCAGCGCCGCCTTGCGCGGTACCGGTGCGGTATCGGGGCCGTCGAGCGTGTCGGCGTAGACCACCGGGCGCCCTTGGCCAATCGCCGATTCGAGGGCCGTGCCGGCCAGGAGCCGCGGGAAATATGCCTGCTCCCTCGCCATCAGCTCGGCG
>JANYAN010000549.1 GCA_025361305.1 Burkholderiales bacterium | reverse complement strand
GCCAGGGGCGGCGGCGATGCGCGGAGACTTTGCGTCAGGCTTGGTCTTGGGCACTTCGGCCAGCTTGGGCACGCTTGCCGGTTTGAGCGCCGGTGCGGTCGGAGGTGGCTTGGCCGCCGTGGCGGCGAACTTCTTCTTTTCCTCGGACGGGAGTGCCTGGTAGGCCTCCCATTTGGCCTTCTTGTCGTCGGGCGACAGTTCCTTGGTCTCGGCGAAATTCAGGCGGGCCTGGGTGCGCTCAGCCGGGCTCAGCGCCACCCATTCAGTCATGCGGCTGTGCAGCTTGGCCTGCTCGGAATGGGCCATCAGTGCGTAATTCTTTGTCATTGCCAGCCACTTGCGCTTCTGTGCTTCGCTCATCCGGGTCCAACTGCCGGCTAGCGGCGCCAGGGCCTGTTGCTGCGGCGGTGTCAACTCGACCCAGGTCGGCTTGGTTACGCGAGCAGACTCGGCGGCCTGCTTGGCGGCGCGGGATTGCGAGGCGCTGGGAGCAGCCGCCACAGGGGTGGGGCGACCGGGCGCGGACGCATTGGTTGCTGGCAAGGGAACTGGCGCCGGGCTCTGAGCCAACGCGTGCGTGTGCACCGCGGCCATAGCCGCCAGGACGCAAAGAGCCGCGCCCAGGAACAGCTTGCAGGTCGTCAGCGGGGGGAGCGATGGAGTGGTTGCGGAGCGAATCCTGTGCATTGGCGGCGGACGCGTCTTATTCTTCGCCAGACTTCAGGAATTGCACGAAGCCCGGATCGGCGTAAGCGGCCGGCGGGAGGTCGTCGGTCAACAGCGCGGCATCGACTTCAGCCACTTCGCTGGCACGCCATTCGTTCTGGACCGAATGGATCATGATCAGGCCCAAGGCCAGCACGATCAGCGGCAGGGCCGAGGCGATTCGGTTCCAAAGGGTTAATCCCTCGTCGCCGAAGGTCAGGGCCGCACTACCGCCGGACGAAACGACCGTCGGTGCTGTGCGGATACTGACCAGCCGGCGCTGGGCCAGCGCCCGCACCCGGGCCGCGCGCAGGCGCTCTGAAATTTCGTACGGAATCTCGGCTTGCACGCCTGACAGCCGGGCGGCAACAAGCCGGCCGAATCTGTCTTGTTGGCGCCGCGCTTCTAGTTCGTTCGTGTTCATCATGGCTGAATTCCTTTTGCCTTCAGTGCTTTGCTGAGGGCCTGCACCGCCCGGGAACAATGAGTTTTGACACTGCCTTCCGAACAGCCCATGGCCGCCGCCGTTTCGGCCACGTCCATCTCTTCCCAGTAACGCATCAGGAAGGCTTCACGTTGACGGGCCGGCAACGCCTGGATTTCCAGTTCGATCGCATGCAAGATCTGGGCCCGGCGAATCGAGTCTTCAGCGCTCTCCGCTTTTTGAGATCCGTCCTCGGCCGCATAAGTTTCGAGCAGGTCGAAATCACCGTCCTCAGAGCCGGATTCAAAGTCCCCCAGATTGGAAAACAGGGCGTTTCGGGTCTTTTGCCGCCGAAACCAGTCGAGCGTGCAGTTGGACAGGATGCGCTGGAACAGCATCGGCAGTTCGCCAGGCGGCTTGTCGCCATAGTGCTCGGCCAGCTTCATCATGCTGTCCTGCACGATGTCCAGCGCCGCCTCCTCGTCGCGAACGTGATAGACGGAGCGTTTGAAAGCCCGTTTTTCGACGCTTTTGAGGAAATCTGAGAGTTCTCGTTCGGTTGCCAAGGAAATAAGGACCTGGACGGCTGCGGTGTTTTGTCTCGTTTTGGTGGCATTGCGCGCCTCGCGGGCGCTGACTGCAGGAAATTATCGCATTGCGGCAGACCCCCCCGGGGGCCAGATGCACGGGCAGTGCGATAATGCCGCCTGCAAGTCAAAAGGCAAACGAGCCCCGATCCGGCAGGCAATGAGCCCGCCCATGGTCACGGGTTCTAAGTCCCGACACAGCTTCACAAGAGCGTGGGAAGGGGCACCCTAGGTTTTTCGTCAGAGAAATTCGCAAAGGTTAATCATGGAAATCTCAAAAGCCGAAATCACTTCGGCCGCGGCAGCATCGACCGCGGCAGCTACCAGCACAAGTCACGCCCCCGAATTGCGCGGGGCCGAAATCCTCGTCAAGGCCCTGCAGGCCGAAAACGTGAAGTTCGTCTGGGGTTATCCCGGCGGCGCAGTGCTGCACATCTACGATGCCTTCTACAAGCAGGACACCATCCAGCACGTTCTGGTACGGCACGAGCAGGCGGCGGTGCACGCGGCGGATGGCTATGCCCGCGCCACGGGCGATGTCGGGGTTGCCCTGGTCACGTCCGGGCCCGGCGTCACCAACGCGGTGACCGGAATTGCCACGGCCTACATGGACAGCATCCCGATGGTCGTGATCAGTGGCCAGGTGCCGACACATGCCATCGGGCTCGACGCGTTCCAGGAGTGCGACACCGTGGGCATCACGCGGCCGGTGGTCAAGCACAATTTCCTGGTCAAGGACGTGCGGCAACTGGCGGAGGTCATGAAGAAGGCCTTCCACATCGCCCGCAGCGGCCGACCCGGACCCGTCGTGGTGGATATCCCGAAGGACGTGTCTTTCAACAAGACCGCCTACGCCGGCTACCCTGAAAAAGTGGAGATGCGCTCGTACAACCCGGTGCGAAAGGGCCATGGCGGCCAGATCCGCAAGGCGCTCGGGCTCCTGATGGGCGCCAAGCGACCCTACATCTACACCGGCGGCGGCGTCGTCCTGGGCAAGGCCGCCCGCGAACTGCGCGCCCTCGTGGACATGCTGGGATACCCGTGCACCAATACCTTGATGGGCCTGGGCGCCTATCCGGCAAGTGACCCGAAGTTCCTGGGCATGCTGGGCATGCACGGCACCGTGGAAGCCAACAATGCCATGCAGAACTGCGACGTGCTGCTGGCAGTCGGGGCGCGTTTCGATGATCGGGTGATCGGCAACCCCAAGCACTTTGCGCAGAACGAACGCAAGATCATCCACATCGATATCGATCCCTCGAGCATCTCCAAGCGGGTGAAGGTCGACATACCGATCGTTGGCGACGTCAAGGACGTCCTGTCCGAACTGGTCGCCATGATCAAGGAGTCTGGCCAGAAGCCGGATGCCGACGCGCTGGGCGCCTGGTGGGACACGATCAATGGCTGGCGCAAGGGCGATTGCCTCAAGTACGACCGCGGCAACAAGGACGTGATCAAGCCCCAGCATGTGGTGGAAACGCTCTGGAACCTGACCAAAGACGCGGATGCGTACATCACTTCCGACGTCGGCCAGCACCAGATGTGGGCAGCGCAGTATTACCGCTTCGACGAACCCAATCGCTGGATCAATTCCGGCGGGCTGGGCACGATGGGCGTGGGCATTCCGTATGCCATGGGCATCAAGATGGCCAAACCCGACAGCGAGGTGTATTGCATCACCGGCGACGGATCGGTGCAGATGTGCATCCAGGAACTGTCCACCTGCCTGCAATACAACACGCCGATCAAGATCATTTCGCTGAACAACCGCTACCTGGGCATGGTCAGGCAGTGGCAGGAAATCGACTATGAAGGGCGCTATAGCCATAGCTACATGGACGCGCTGCCCAATTTCGTCAAGCTGGCCGAGGCCTATGGGCACGTGGGCATGCTGATTGAGCACCCCAGGGATGTGGAACCGGCGCTGCGGGAGGCCCGCAAGCTCAAGGATCGCACAGTGTTCATGGACTTCCGGACCGACCCGACCGAAAACGTCTTCCCCATGGTCAAGGCGGGCCAGGGCATCACTGAAATGCTGCTGGGCTCCGAGGACCTCTAAAACAATTTTGAACGCAGAGAACGCAAAGGCTCTTTGCGCTCTCTGCGTTCAAAAACTCTTTCACTCTCAGACCAGACGAATCTATTGGCTGCCAAGCTGTCCGGTTACCGCCGGGCGGGGAGGGCACCGAAAAGAGGAATCACATCATCATGAAACACATCATTGCTGTCCTGCTGGAAAATGAACCCGGTGCCTTGTCCCGCGTGGTGGGGCTGTTCTCGGCGCGCGGCTACAACATCGAATCGCTGACCGTGGCGCCCACCGAAGACCCCTCGCTGTCGCGCATGACGATCCAGACGACCGGGTCGGACGACGTGATCGAGCAGATCACCAAGCACCTGAACCGGCTGATCGAAGTCGTCAAGGTGGTGGACCTCACCGAGGGCGCCTATACCGAGCGTGAACTCATGATGGTGAAGGTACGCGCCGTCGGCAAGGAGCGCGAGGAGATGAAGCGCATGGCCGACATCTTCCGCGGCCGCATCATCGATGTGACCGAGAAGAGCTACACCATCGAACTCACCGGCGACCAGGGCAAGAACGATGCCTTCCTGGAAGCCATCGACCGCAGTGCCATCCTGGAGACCGTGCGCACCGGCTCCAGTGGCATTGGCCGCGGCGAGCGGATTCTTCGAGTCTGAACAGTTTCCCCAATCCGAATTTAAACAGGAGTGAACATGAAGGTTTATTACGACAAGGACTGTGACCTGAGCCTGATCAAGGGCAAGACGGTCGCGATCATCGGCTACGGTTCGCAGGGCCATGCCCATGCCCAGAACCTGAATGACAGCGGCATCAAGGTGGTCGTCGGCCTGCGCAAGGGCGGTGCGTCCTGGCCCAAGGTCGAGAAGGCTGGCCTGAAGGTGGCCGAGGTTGCCGACGCCGTGAAATCGGCCGATGTGGTGATGATCCTGCTGCCGGACGAACAAATCGCGGCGGTCTACAAGAATGACGTGGAACCCAATATCAAGGCTGGCGCTTCGCTGGTGTTTGCCCACGGGTTCAACGTGCACTACGGCTTTGTGACGCCGCGCACCGACCTGGACGTGTGGATGGTCGCGCCCAAGGCACCGGGCCATACCGTGCGTGGCACCTACACCCAGGGCGGCGGCGTGCCCCACCTTGTTGCGGTGCACCAGGACAAGAGCGGCAAGGCCCGTGACCTTGCGCTTTCGTACGCCATGGCCAATGGCGGCGGCAAGGCCGGCATCATCGAGACCAATTTCCGCGAGGAGACCGAGACCGACCTGTTCGGCGAGCAGGCCGTGCTGTGCGGCGGCACCGTCGAACTGATCAAGGCCGGGTTCGAGACGCTGGTGGAAGCCGGCTACGCGCCAGAGATGGCCTATTTCGAATGCCTGCACGAACTCAAGCTGATCGTGGACATGATCTATGAAGGCGGCATCGCCAACATGAACTACTCCATCTCCAACAACGCCGAATACGGCGAATACGTTTCTGGCCCGCGCGTCATCACCGACGATACCAAGAAGGTGATGAAGCAGATCCTCAAGGACATCCAGAGCGGCGAGTACGCCAAGAGCTTCATCCTGGAAAACCGCGCCGGCGCGCCGACTTTGCTGAGCAAGCGGCGCCTGATGGCCGAGCACCAGATCGAGACCGTGGGCGAAACGCTGCGCGCGATGATGCCCTGGATCAAGAAGAACAAGCTGGTGGACCAGACCCGAAACTGACTAGACTGCCTCCATGCACGACGGCGTCGATTCCCATCCCAGCCCCCTCGAGGGCGTCAGCGTGCGCAAGCGGCGCAAGGGCATCTATATCCTGCCCAATCTGTTCACGCTGGCGGCGCTGTTCGGCGGGTTCTATGCGATCGTCATGGCCATGAACGGGCGGTTCGACCTGTCGGCTGTGGGGATCTTTTGCGCCATGGTGCTGGACACCCTGGATGGACGGGTGGCGCGCATGACGAACACGCAAAGCGCGTTCGGCGAGCAGATGGATTCGCTGTCTGACATGGTGTCTTTCGGTGCGGCGCCGGCCCTTATTGCCTATGAGTGGGGCCTGAAGGGCCTGGGCCGCTGGGGCTGGGTGGCGGCCTTTGTCTATTGCGCCTGCGCCATGATGCGGCTGGCGCGCTTCAACGTGAACACGGGCGTGGTCGACAAGCGCTACTTCCAGGGGTTGCCCTCGCCGGCGGCGGCGGCGCTGGTGGTGGGATTCATCTGGGTCATGAACGACCAGAGCGTCAAGGGTTACGAAGTGGCCTGGTGGATGTTTGGGTTTGCGCTGTTTGCCGGGCTGACCATGGTCACCAATGTGCCGTTCTACAGCTTCAAGGGCGTGCACATGAAGAAAAGCGTGCCCTTCGCCGTGATCGTGCTGATCGCGCTGGGCATTGCAGTGATCAACCTTCATCCGCCGATCGTGCTGTTCGCCGGGTTCGTCCTGTACGGCGTTTCCGGCTACATCCTGTACGCGTGGCGCAGGTACAAGGGCCAGCCCACCAGTGTCATCAGCACCTCGACCGATGAGCCGGACGAGCGCGGCCTGCACCGCTGAGCCTCGCGTCTATGGGTTGTGCTACAGTATTGCGATGAACCGGATTTCGCTAGCCCTACTGCTATCCCCCAACGGGCGGAGACGGTAGCGCACGCGACCACCAGAGTCTTACGGCCCGTTTGCACCAGCAGCGGGCCGTTTTGTTTTGTGCTGCTGGTTGGCTTCCTTGACGAGAAACGACCATGTTGAAAAACCCTGCCAGCAAGTACCAAGCCTTCAAGCCGGTGCGTTTGACCGACCGGACCTGGCCCGACTCCGTCCTGTCGCGGCCGCCCATCTGGTGCAGCGTCGACCTGCGCGACGGCAACCAGGCCCTGATCGAACCCATGGACATCCCGCGCAAGCTGCGCATGTTCGAGGCACTGGTGGATATCGGATTCAAAGAGATCGAAGTGGGCTTTCCCTCGGCCTCGCAGACCGAGTTCGACTTCGTGCGCAAGCTGATCGAAGAAAACCTGATTCCCGACGACGTGACGATCCAGGTCCTGACCCAGGCGCGTGAGCCGCTGATACGTCGCACCTTCGAGTCGCTGCAGGGCGCCCGGCGCGTCATCGTTCACCTGTACAACGCGACGGCCCCGGTCATGCGCAAGGTGGTGCTGGGCCTGGACGAGGACGGCATCGTCGAGCTGGCGACCAGCCAGGCCCGGCTGTTCAGTGAACTGGCGGCGCAGCAACCCGAAACCGACTGGATCTTCCAGTATTCGCCCGAGATGTTCTCGGGCACCGAGCTGGTGTTTTCCAAGCGCGTGGTCGATGCCGTGACCGATGTCTGGCAGCCCAGCCCCGGGCACAAGTGCATTGTCAACCTGCCTTCGACGGTGGAACACTCCACGCCCAACATCTTCGCCGACATGATCGAGTGGATGCACCGCAACCTCGCGCGGCGCGATTCGATTGTGCTGTCCGTGCATCCGCACAATGACCGCGGCACCGGAACGGCCGCGGGCGAGTTCGCCGTCATGGCGGGGGCCGACCGCCTTGAGGGGTGCCTGTTCGGCAACGGGGAACGCACCGGTAACCTCGACCTGGTCAATGTGGCGCTGAACCTGTATTCGCAGGGGGTTTCGCCCGGCCTGGACTTCTCCGACATCGACGAGATACGCCGCACTGTCGAGCATTGCAACCAGCTGCCAGTGCATCCGCGCCACCCCTATGCCGGCGATCTGGTCTACACCTCGTTCTCGGGCTCGCACCAGGACGCCATCAAGAAGGCGTTTGCCGCGCGGCAGCCGGCCGATATCTGGGACATGCCCTACTTGCCGCTCGACCCCAAGGACCTGGGGCGCAGCTATGAGGCGGTGATCCGAGTCAACAGCCAGTCTGGCAAGGGCGGCATTTCCTACCTGCTGGAAAGCGAATACGGGCTGGAACTGCCGCGCCGGTTGCAGATCGAGTTCAGCCAGGTGGTGCAGACGGTGATGGACGCCACTGGCAAGGAACTGACGGCGCAGGATCTGTTCGAGCTGTTCGAGCGCGAATACGGTGTGCGCAGCATTCCGGCGCCTACCCACCAGGTCCTGGAAGAAGCGCAAGGCTCAGCCGGTCCTTCGGTGACGCTGGCGGCCCAGGCGCTGGTTAACGGACAGACCTTGAGCATCCGGGGCGCTGGCACCGGCCCGATCGACGCCTTTGTCGCGGGCATTGCCGCGGCAACGGGCGAAACCGTGCGCGTGCTCGACTACCATGAGCACGCAATCGGCTCGGGCGCCAGCGCCCAGGCCGTGGCTTACCTTGAACTGCGAGTCGGCGAGAAGACACTGTTCGGCGTTGGAATCGATGCCAATATCGTCTCGGCGTCGCTCAAGGCCATCGTTTCGGGCCTGCAGCGCGGCCAGGCCAGCGCGCGAAGCGAAACGGCTCTGGGCGCAGGCATCTGACACCGGGCCCGGAAGAGCAGGGGATACACGGGGGTTTTTCATGGCAGACAAGCTGATCATTTTCGACACGACCTTGCGCGACGGCGAGCAGTCGCCAGGGGCGTCCATGACCAAGGACGAGAAGCTGCGCATTGCCCGCCAGCTTGAGAGGCTGAAGGTCGATGTCATTGAGGCCGGCTTCGCCGCCAGTTCCAACGGCGACTTCGAGGCCGTGCAGCTGATCGCCCGGGCAATCAGGGATTCGACCATTTGCTCCCTTTCGCGTGCCAACGACCGCGACATTTCCCGGGCCGCAGAGGCACTGCAGGGCGCCGCACATTCACGGATCCACACGTTTATCGCCACCTCGGCCCTGCACATGGAAAAGAAGCTGCGGATGACTCCCGAGCAGGTGCTGGAGCAGGCCAGGCTGTCGGTGCGCTTCGCGCGCAACCTGGTTGCCGACGTCGAGTTCAGTCCCGAGGACGGCTACCGCAGCGACATGGATTTTCTCTGCAAGGTGCTGGAGGCGACGATCGCCGAAGGCGCCACCACCATCAATGTGCCCGACACCGTCGGCTACGCGGTGCCGGAACTCTACGGTACCTTCATCAAGACGCTGCGCGAACGCATACCCAATTCGGACAAGGCCGTCTGGTCGGTGCATTGCCACAACGACCTGGGAATGGCAGTGGCCAATTCGCTGGCGGGGGTCAAGATGGGCGGTGCCCGCCAGGTTGAATGCACGATCAACGGGCTTGGCGAGCGCGCCGGCAACTGCTCGCTGGAAGAAATCGTCATGGCGGTAAAAACCCGGCAGGACTACTTCGGCCTCGATATCGGCATCGACACGCGACACATCCTGGCGGCCAGCCGGATGGTCAGCCAGACCACCGGATTCGTTGTGCAGCCCAACAAGGCCGTGGTTGGCGCCAACGCGTTTGCCCATGCCAGCGGGATTCACCAGGACGGCGTGCTCAAGGCCCGTGACACCTACGAAATCATGCGTGCCGAAGATGTCGGCTGGAGCGCCAACAAGATCGTGCTGGGCAAGCTGAGCGGCCGCAATGCCTTCAAGCAGCGCCTGCAGGAGCTGGGCGTGGCGCTCGAAAGCGAGGCCGATATCAACACCGCCTTCGCCAGGTTCAAGGAACTGGCCGACCGCAAGAGCGAGATATTCGACGAAGATATCCTGGCGCTGGTCAATGACGAGAGCGTGACGCACGAAAAAGAGCAATTCAGCTTCGTCTCGCTGTCGCAACACAGCGAAACCGGCGAGCGGCCTCACGCAGCCATCGTTTTCACGGCCCTGGGCAAGGAAGTGCGCAGCGAATCCGACGGAAACGGCCCGGTGGATGCGTCCCTCAAAGCCATCGAATCGCATGTCAAGAGCGGCGCCGAAATGGTGCTCTACTCGGTCAATGCGATCAGCGGTTCGACGGAGAGCCAGGGAGAAGTAACGGTTCGGCTGCAGAATTCGGGGCGGGTGGTCAATGGAGTGGGTGCAGATCCGGATATCGTGGTCGCGTCGGCAAAGGCTTATCTCAGTGCCCTCAACAAGTTACAGAGCAAAGCTGATCGAGTTGCTGCACAAGGCTAGTGGAAACCCCTATACTTGCGACAAAATTTAAGTAAGTTACATAAGTCGTTGATCTTGTGTAACTTTTTCACCCGACGTAAACTCCTGGCACCGTTGTGGCGTTATGGAGTATTTGATGCCTTTGAGTAACTCTTTCGCGATGCCCCACTGCTTCACCCGCTTCCTGGCCATGACGGCGGTTGCCGGCGCGCTTGCCGCGTCATTTATTCCATCCGCAGCGCAGGCGCAAGATCAGCCCAAGGCCAAGAAGGCCCAACCGGCCCCGACAGCGAAGCACCGCGTCTCTCGTACCTTTACGTCAGCCAGGCCGCGCTCGGTGGTCAGAGTTGCCGCAGTGCCGGCGCGTCCGTCGTTTGGCCAGTTGGCCGGGCTGCACGGTACGCAGGACAGTCTTGACCTCAAATCCAGCGTCGCGCTGGTGATCGACCAGGACACGAGCGAGGTGCTCTTCAGCAAGAACGACGCCGCCGTGTTGCCTATCGCATCGCTGACCAAACTCATGACCGGCCTGGTCGTCAGCGAAGCCAAGCTGCCGATGAACGAGGCGATCACCATCACGCAGGACGATGTGGACACCGAGAAGGGCAGCCGCTCACGACTGAAGGTGGGTACCACGCTCAGCCGTGATGAGCTGCTGCACCTGGCGCTGATGTCCAGCGAGAATCGCGCCGCACACGCCCTTGGCCGTACCTATCCCGGTGGCCTGCCGACCTTTGTCGCGCTGATGAATGCCAAGGCCAAGTTGCTAGGCATGAACGGTACCCACTACGTCGAGCCGACCGGCCTGTCCAGTCGCAACCAGTCGAGCGCCAGCGACCTGGC
>JANYAN010000537.1 GCA_025361305.1 Burkholderiales bacterium | reverse complement strand
AGCACCTTGGGCTGCTGGGCGGTATGGGGATGCTCGGCACCGCCATAAACCTTGAGTTTCTTGATCATGGCGTAGCCCAGCGGGCCCTTGGGCAGCATGCCCTTGACGGCCTTTTCCAGGGCGCGGCCCGGGTGCTTGGCTTGCATGTCGCGGAAGTTGGTGGCGCTGATGCCGCCCGGATAGCCCGAGTGGCGGTAGTAGATCTTGTCCAGGGCCTTGTTGCCCGTGACGCGGATTCTGGCTGCGTTGATGACGACGATGAAGTCGCCGGTGTCGACGTGAGGCGTGTAAATGGCCTTGTGTTTGCCGCGCAAACGGAGGGCTGCTTCGCTGGCAATCCTTCCGAGCACCTTGTCGGTGGCGTCAATCACAAACCACTCGTGCGTCACGTCAGCGGGTTTGGCGCTGAACGTTTTCATGAGTTTTTCTTTCGAAAATGGTCTGGCGGGCCCTGCGTGAGCCCGCGAACGGTATCCCTTTTCCACGGTCGGCGTTCCTCTGACGGGAATCTCTTAGGTGGGTTTCAGGTGGCCAAAGCCCCCTGAAAGGCTTTCGCATCCTGTCTCGCCGCGGGGCCACAAAAGCGCTGCGAAGCCCAACATTATACGAAAAATCAAGGACTTAGCCAGCCGGGGGTACGGCCAACCGATTACCATCGGCCGATGTTCAGCTACCGCCACGCCTTCCACGCAGGCAGTCACGCCGATGTGCTCAAGCACATGATGTTGATCGCAATCCTGCGGCATCTGACACAAAAGGATGCCGCGCTGGTCGTGGTCGACACCCATGCTGGCGCCGGCCTGTACCGCCTGGATGGCGACTATGCGGGCACCACTGGCGAGGCGCAGACCGGTATTTTCCGGCTGGCTTCGGCCATTTCCCCTGCCAAACCGGCCAAGCCAGCCCCCAAGGAAGTCGCCCCGCTGATCCAGGACTACATGTCGTTCGTGGCGCAATTCAACGTGCCGGGCGAACTGAAGGTCTACCCCGGTTCGCCTTTCGTGGCCCAGCGCCTGCTGCGGGCCGAGGCGCGCGACAAACTCAAGTTGTTCGAATTGCACCCCACGGATATCAAGTCCCTGGCCGGCAACATTGCCCAGCTCGAGGCAGGCCGGCAGGTCACTGTCACGCGGGCTGACGGTTTCGAGGGCCTGAAGGCCCTGCTACCGCCGCCCTCGCGCCGGGCAATGGTGCTGATCGACCCCAGCTACGAGATCAAGACCGACTATGCAAAGACCGTCGCCTGCGTTCAGGACGCCCTGACGCGCTTTGCAACCGGCACGTACATGGTCTGGTATCCCGTCATTCCGCGCCCCGAGGCGCACGACTTGCCAAGGCGGCTCAAGACGATCGCCAACCGGGCCGGCAAGCCCTGGCTCAATGCAAGCCTGGCGATCGGCCAGGATGAGGAGCGCAGCCAGCCCGGCGAGCCAGCGCGCCGGCCGGGCCTGACGGCCAGCGGCGTCTTCGTGGTCAACCCGCCGCATACCCTCAAGCCCGCGCTGCAGGTCGCGCTGCCGCAGCTCCTGAAAGCACTGGGCCGTGGCCGCGGCATGAGCCAGACCCTTGAGAGCGCAGGATAGCGCCGCTGGCCTTGCGGGCGAGCCTTAGCGGTAGCGGCGCGCCAGGGATTCGGCCACGCAAACGGGCTTGTCCTGCCCCTCGCGTTCCACCGTCACTTGCCAGGCCATCTGGTAGCCGTCGGACTCAATCGGGTCGCAGGACAGCAGCTTCATCCGCCCGCGAACACGGCTGCCCACGGGCACCGGCGCCATGAAACGCACCTTGTTCAGGCCGTAGTTCACACCCATGCGCGTCTGGTTGACATGCACTGACGACTGGAAGAATTGCGGAATGAGCGACAGGGTGAGAAAGCCGTGCGCGATGGGCGCGCCGAAGGGGCCCTCCCGGGCTTTCTCGACATCCACATGAATCCACTGGTGGTCGCCCGTGGCCTCTGCAAAAAGGTTGACCTGCTGCTGCGTGATGGTGATCCAGTCGCTGACAGCGACTTCCTGGCCCACAAGGGCAGCCAGGTCGGCAAGGGTTTCGATGGTTTTCATCGGGCCAATGTAGCAAGCCCCGAGCGGCTTACCTGTCCAGCCAGCGACAGATGCCTTCCCACTGCTCCACATCGCGTGCCACCCGCCCCGGCGCTACGTCGAAGAGGGTCAGGCCGCGTGCGGCAAGATGGATGTAGTTCTGTGTGTGCCGGATATAGCCGAGCACGGGCAGCCCGAGGTTGTCGACGAACTCGTGCAGCTTGTCGGCCGCGATGGTGCGCGCATCCACCCGCATGCCTACGATACCCACCTGGACCCTGGCGGCCTGGCTCTGCCCGGCCAGCTCGTCCAGGAAAGCGCGGGTGGCAAAGATGTCGAACACACTGGGCTGCAGCGGCACGACGATCTTGTCGGCCAGCTTGAGCACCTCCCGGAGCTGCTCGCCATGGATGCCGGCGGGAGTGTCCAGCACGACGTGGGTTGTGCCTTTGGGCGGCCTCGCGATGTGCTTCGGGGTGACATCCCACGAACTGATCGGCCGGGCCGCCGCCGGACGCAGCCCCAGCCAGAGCCTGGATGACTGCTGCCGGTCGGCATCGCCGAGCATCACCGCACGGCCGCGGGAGGCCCAGTAACCCGCAATATTGGTCGCAAGCGTGGACTTGCCGACGCCGCCTTTGGGATTCGCAACAACCACGACCGGCATGGGGAGCTCCTCTCGATTCGGCCAGACCGAGGGGATCGGGCCACTTTGCGCTATGTTACAGGGATGGAAGACAAGGCGACACCCGCAGGCACAAAGCTGACGTACCTGTTGGCTGCCCACCCGAACTTGCGCGATTCAAAGGTCAATCACCGGCTGTTGGCCGCTGCCCGGACCGTCTCGGGTGTGGACAGCCACGATCTGTATGCGAGTTATCCAGATTTCGACATCGACGTGCCGGCCGAACAGGCACGCGCAGCATCCGCGCAGCTGATCGTGCTGATGCATCCCGTGCAGTGGTACTCGATGCCGGCCCTGCTCAAACTCTGGCTGGATGAGGTGCTGACCTACGGCTGGGCCTATGGGCCGGGCGGCGGCGCCCTGCAAGGCAAGGACCTGTGGCTGGTGGCGACCACAGGCGGGCCGGAGAGCTCCTACCACCCAAAAACCTACAACCGATATTTTTTCGACGCTTTCCTGCCGCCCTACGAACAGACGGCGGCATTGTGCGGGATGCGGTTCCTGCCGCCGCTGCTGTTGCACGGGGCACGCCGCGCCGCCGAGGCGGAAATTGCCGCGCACGTGGAGGTCTTCACGAACCGTTTGACCACTTATCCCCTGTGGCCCGAAGTGGACGAGCTGGAACAGTGCCCCGCGTGCGAAGTGCCGGCAACTGACCGGCCGGCAGCCCAAATGCTGGCGAAGGACATTCTCTAGGATGGAAAACGCGCCGGCGTGGCTGACCAACAGCCTGATCTACCTGGGCGCGGCGGTCATCGCCGTACCGCTTTCGAAGGCGCTGGGCCTGGGCACCATCATCGGTTACCTCACGGCTGGCATCGTCATCGGCCCCTGGGGCTTCGGCCTGGTCACCAACGTCGATGACATCCTGCACTTCGCGGAGTTCGGTGTGGTGCTGATGCTGTTCCTGGTCGGCCTCGAGCTCGAGCCGCGCCGCCTGTGGAGCTTGCGCCGGCCGATCTTCGGCTGGGGCAGCGCGCAAGTGCTGGGTTGTGCCGCCCTGCTGTTTGTCGCGGGCCTGGCGGCTGGCGCCTCTTGGCGGGTCAGTCTGGTCGGCGCACTGGGGCTGGCGCTTTCGTCGACAGCCATTGCGCTTCAGGTCATGGATGAACGCAACCTGCTGCGCGCCTCCAGCGGGCAGGCCGGCTTTTCCATCCTGCTGTTCCAGGACGTGGCGGCCATCCCCATTCTGGCCCTGCTGCCCCTGCTGGCAGTAGTGCCCGACGAGGCCCTGACCCGGGCCGACGCCAGCCGCTGGTTCGAAGCAGTCAGAATCGTCGCCGTCATTGCGGGGATCATCGTCGGTGGCCGCCTGTTGCTGCGGCCGCTGCTGCGCTGGATTGCCAGGAGCAAGACGCCCGAGATCTTCACCGCAGCCTCGCTGCTGCTGGTGGTTTCTATCGCCGCGCTGATGCAGCTGGTGGGATTGTCGATGGCCCTGGGTGCATTTCTGGCAGGCGTGCTGCTGGCCGAAAGCGAGTACCGACGCGAGCTCGAAACCGACATCGAGCCGTTCAAGGGCTTGCTGCTGGGCCTGTTCTTCATCGCGGTGGGCATGAGCATCGATTTCGGCGTGTTGCTGAAGTCGCCGGGCCTGATGGCCCTGGTCGTGCTGGCGTTTCTGGCGCTCAAGGGTGCTGTGATCTATGGGCTGGCCCGCGCGATGGGCCTGCCTTTCCAGGACCGCCCGGTGTTCACGCTGTTGCTGGCGCAGGGTGGCGAGTTTGCTTTCGTGGTATTCCAGGCGGCGGCCGGCGCCAGCGTATTGAGCGCATCAACCGCGTCATTGCTGGTTGGCGCGGTTGCTGTGTCGATGCTTCTCACGCCGCTGCTGCTGGTGGCACTCGACAAACTGGTGCTGCCGCGCTTTGCCAACTGCAATGCGCCAACGATGGAGGAGATCTCGGTCCCGCAGGACGCGCCCGTCATCATTGCCGGGTTCGGGCGTTATGGCCAGATCGTCGGACGCATGCTGGACGCCCAGGGCATCGCCGCCACGGTGCTGGACCACGATGCGGAAATGATCGAGGCCGCGCGCTCGTTCGGCTACAAGGTGTTCTATGGCGACGCGTCCCGCCTTGACCTGCTGCGCACGGCAGGTGCCGGCAATGCCCGGGTATTGGTGCTCGCAGTGGATGACGTGGAGCAGTCGCTGGCCATCGTGGACCTGGTTCGCGGGCACTTCCCTCACCTGCATATCGTTGCCCGCGCCCGCGACGTAACCCACTGGAATGAGTTGCGCGACCGCGGTGTGACCCAGGTCGAACGGGAATTGTTCGAGTCGAGCCTGCGCAGCGCACGCACAGTGCTCGAGGAGCTGGGCATGGCGCCGTACGAGGCGCGCCGCCACGCGATGCGCTTTCGCCGCCATAACATCGAACTGTTCGAACAGATGTACCCGCATCGAAAAGATCGCGCCAAGGTCATTGCCGTAGCCAAGCAGGGGCGCCGGCAGCTGGAGGAGCAGATGGCGCAGGAGCGGGCCGACCGCGCGGCGCGGCGGCGCAGCGGTGAAGACCAGCCGCACGACTGGGGGCGGTGAGATCGGCAGCGTCCGGTACCCGAATCAAAGCCCCAGGTAAGCCTTGCGGATTTCCGTGCGGTTCATGAGTTCGCTCGCCAGGCCCTGGGCGACGATCCGGCCCTCTTCCATCACGTACGCGCGTTCGGCCAGCTCCATCGCCATGGCCACGTTCTGTTCAACCAGCAGCACAGATGCACCTTGGGCGTTGATGGCGCGGATCGCCCGGAACATTTCATGCACCACCAGCGGCGCCAGGCCGAGCGAAGGCTCGTCCAGCAGCAGCAGCGACGGACGCGCCATCATCGCGCGGCCGATCGCCACCATCTGCTGCTGCCCGCCTGACAGTGAGCCGGCAGGGTCGTGCAGCTTGCCCACGAGGGCTGGAAACAGCGCCAGCACCTCTTGCAACGTGTCGCGGCGCAGGCCACGGGCGCGCGCCGTGTAACTGCCCAGTTCCAGGTTCTCCAGCACGGTCATGGTGGTGAACAGACGCCTGCCCTCGGGCACGATGGCAATACCTGCTTCACAGAATTTGTGGCTGGCCAGCCCCGTGATGTCATGCCCGTCAAATTGCAGGCTGCCTTCGCGCGCGCGCAGCATGCCCGCGATCGTGTTGATCAACGTAGTCTTGCCGGCGCCATTGGGGCCGACCACGCAGACCAGCTCGCCGGCGTGCACCGAAAGCGTCACACCCCACAGTGCGGGCGCCGCGCCGTAGTTGACCTTCAGGCCTGTGACTTCAAGCACTGATCTTCCCCAGGTAGGCGCTGACCACGTCGGGGTTGTTCATCACTTCGCCCGCGGGCCCCTGGGCGATCAGCTTGCCGTGGTCCAGCACGGCGATGCGGTCGGTCAGCGCGATCACCGCATGCATCACATGCTCGACAAAGACGATGGTCGAACCCCGTTCGCGGATCTTGCGGATCAGCGCAATGGCCTCGTTGATCTCGCCGGCCGTGAGGCCGGACAGCACCTCGTCCAGAAGCACCAGGCGCGGTTGTGCGGCCAGGGCCCGCGCCAGTTCCAGGAACTTGCGCTGGTGCAGGTTCAGGTCGTCGGGCAGCGAATGGGCACGGGCCTGCAGCCCGGTAAATTCCAGCCACTTCCAGGCTTCCCGCGCAGCCTGTCTGGGGCTCTGCGCGGCGCCGCCGAACATGGCCACCAGGGACACGTTGTGCAAGACACTCATGTGCGCAAACGGCCGGGGGATCTGATAGGTGCGTGCGATCCCGGCGCGCGCAATCCGGTGCGCGGGCAGGCCGGCAATCTGGCGCCCTTCGAACAGGATCTCGCCGCTGCTTGCCGGGTAGTGGCCGGTCACGACATTGATGAAAGTCGACTTGCCCGAGCCGTTGGGCCCCAGCAGGCCCATGATCTCGCCTTCGCGCACGTCCAGGCCGACGCCGTCCAGGGCCTGCACCCCCTTGAAGGCCTTGGACAGGTGGCGCACCCGCAGCAGAGGCCGGCTCGCCAGCGGGGCCGCGATGCCCGTGTGAGCGGCCGCCGGCTGGAGAGGTTGGCCTGCCTGCACGGGAAGGGGTGGCGGTACCGGCGTCCCACCTTCACGCTTGCGGCCGAGCAGGTACCCGAGGATTCCGTTGGGCATGAACAGGATGACGGCCACAAGCACACAACCCACGGCAGCCCGACCGGCTACGGCGTGATCGCCGGCGGTAAAGGCATACAGAAGCCCCGTGATCGCAACCGCACCGACCGCCGGTCCGGCCCAGTAGCGCGTGCCGCCCAGCACGCTCATCAGGACCACGGTCAGCGGCACGGTGATGTTGAAAGTCTCGCCGGCCGTCACATACGAGACGAACAGCGCATGGATTCCGCCGGCCAGCCCGGCAAGTGCGCTGGAGACCCCGAATGCCAGTAGCTTGTAGCGGTAGGTAGGCACCCCCATGACTTCTGCTACATCCTCGTCGTCGTGGATCGCGAACAGGCCTGTGCCCAGCTTCGAACCGTGGATCGCGCGGGCAATCAGCAGCGTGGCGACCGCCGCGGCCAGGGCCATCAGGTAGATCGACGAGACTGCGGTGGGCCCGATCTTGGGGATGGCCACGCCTCCCAGTGAGATGCCTGGCCCGCCGTCGATGCGGGTGTTGAGCACGATGGTGCCGACCACGAAAGTGACCGCCAGCGTCAGCAGGGCAAACAGTTCACCGCGCACCGCCTTTACTCTGAACACTACTGCTCCCAGCGCAAGACCCAGCGCAGCAGCCAGCGCCGCGGCGACGGGCAAGGTCCAGAGAAACGGCCAGTTGAGGTTAGCCGACAGACCGGCCGAGGTGTACATGCCAACGCCAAAAAATGCGCCATGGCCGAACGAGAAATAGCCCGAATAGCCCGACAGGATGTTCCACGACAGCGCCAGGATGGCCCAGTGGAACATCAGGTAGAGGAACGATTCATAAAACGGTGGCAGGCCCAGCCAGGGCACGCTGGCCAGCGCCACCCCCCCCGCCACGACAGCCACCAGGGCCTTGTTGAGCGTGAGGGTCATATCTTGCCGGGGCGAAGCAGCAGCATGGCGATCAGCAGCGAGAACGAGACGATCGGCGCCCACGAGGGAGAAGCCACGGCCATCGTGATCGCCTCGCTGACACCGATGACGATGCCAGCGACCAGCGGGCCGAGCGCGCTGCCCAGCCCGCCGAGCATGACGCAGGCAAACACCACACCGACCCAGGCGAATATCTGCGACGGCGTTAGTGCGAAGGTCAGCGCCAGGCAGATGCCAGCCACACCCGCCAGGGCGGCGCACAGGCCGGCCAGCAGCAGCGACAGGCGCTTGTGGTCGATGCCGAAGGCCGCCGCGATCGGCCCGTCTTCGGCAATCGCGCGAAGCGCCTTGCCCAGATCGGTATAGCGCATCGCCGCCCACACGGACAGTGAGAGGGCCACTGCCAGGGCTAGCGTCACCAGCTCCGGGACCGGCAGATAGAGGCTGCCGACGGTGAACTTCTGGCTGTTATAGACCGACTCGAGCCGGCGGAAGTCCGCGGTCCAGATCCACTGGATCGCGCTTTCCATGATCACGGTGATGCCGAAACTGACCAGCAGCGAATTGAACGGCGAAATCTCGAAGCGCGCCAGAGCCCATTGCATGGCCGCGCCGAACACGAAGAACAGCGGCGGAACCAGCAGCAGCGACAACAGGGGATCCACATGCCAGACCGTCGCCATCTGGTAGCTCAGGTAGGCGCCCAGAAACACCAGCCCGAAGTGCGCCAGGTTAATCTGGCGCAGCAGCCCCCACGTCAGGCCCAGCCCCAGCCCGATCAGCCCGTACAGGGCGCCCAGGAAGACGCCCGAGAGGATCGACTGAGCGAGAAGATTGAAGCTGGGGAGGTTCACTGGACCTGCAGTTTGGCGCCAGGGGCGGCAAACTGCGTGGGCCAGACCACGTTCCACTTGCCGTTCTGCACCTGCTTGACCTTCATCAGGTCGTCGCCGTAGTTGCCGGGGCCGTCAAAACGCAGCCGACCCTGGATGGTGTCCACGCGATTGGCGCGCAGCCAGGCACCGATGGCCTTGTCGTCCAGGTTGCCCGCGCCGCGCACACCGGCCTCGAGGATCTGCCACGCGGTGTACGAGGCCGCCGCCTGCACTTCGACCGAGGTATCGGCGAGCCCGGCCTTGGTGGCGCGGTCGTGGAACACCTTGACGAATTCAGCCGCGACCGGGTTGGCCAGGAAAGGTGCGTGCTCTTCGAAAATCGTCAGCGACAGCGCGTTGCGGCCATCGGGCGAATTGGTCATTGGTCCGGGCGCGGGATAGGTGTGGAAGTGGATAGGCGGCGTGTAGTCGATCTTCTTCATCGCGTCCAGCAGCATGTTGCCTTCCAGTGCTATGTCGCCCATCCAGACCAGATCGTGTTTCGCGTCCTTGATGCGAGCGGCGATCGGGCCGAAATCACGGTTGCCGAAGTCCCATTCGAGGAACAGCACTTCCTGCAGCCCCCGCTTCTTGGCCACCTCGCGAGCGCCCAGCGTCATGAAGTGGATCGACGGGAATTTGCTGGTCACGAAGGCCACGGTCTTGGGCGGCTTGGGCGATGCTGCCAGCGCATCGAAGACCGTGTTGGGCACTGTCGTTCCGGGATCGGGGCCAAGCGACCAGGCCGGAAAAGCCATCTCATACTTGGACATCGAGGGGATACCGAAGGTGTGATGGACCAGCACCTTGTTGTAGCGCTGGGCAACCCCCATGGCGGACAGGATGGCGCCCGTGGCATACGGCCCCATCAGCAGATCGACCTTGTCGGACGTTACCAGCTGTTCATACATGGTGCGCGCCAGGTCGGGCTTTGACTGGTCGTCCTTGACGATCCATTCGACCTTGCGGCCGAGCAGACCGCCGCGCGCATTGAGTTGCTCGACGTAGATCTCACCGACCAGCTTGTGGGTCAGCGCGGTGGCCGATAGCGGCCCCGTCAACGCCAGGGTGCTGCCGATGCGGATCGACGCCCCCGATTGCGCGAACGCGCTCGCTCCCACCAGGGCGGTGGCCCCGGCAGCGGCGGCGGCGAGAATCAGGCTTCGGCGAACGGTCTTCATGGTGTTGTCTCCTGGATTGAAGTTGGCGTGGCGTGAGATCGGTGGGCAGCTGCATCAAGGCTGGGGGGACCAGCCATGGCGAAGTTCTTCAGTGTGCTCGCCCAGGACGGGCGGCGCCGTCACGTGCAAGGCGCGTTCGCCGTCGAACGACACAGGCGAACGCACGGTGCGAAAGGTGCCCATCACCGGGTGCTCGGCCTGGACGAACAATTGCAGATGCTGCGCCTGCGGATCCTCGGGAACCTCGGCAGTGGTGTACATCGGCGCATGTGGCACATCCTGCGCCTGGAGCCGACGGCACCACTCAGCCCGATCTCGCTCACGGAAGATGGGGCCGAGCACATCGATCAGCACTTCCTGGTGCTCGATGCGCGCCTGACGGGTGGCGAAGCGCGGGTCTTCGAACATTTGCGGGCGCTCCATCGCCAGCGCCAGGCCTTGCCAGAATTTCTCGGGCGACGACATGTGAAGAGCAAGCCACTTGCCGTCGGCGCATTGCATGACATATGACTGGGAAACGCTGGGGCGGCTGTAGGGCCCCATTACTTCGCCGGCCGAGAACAAGTGCGTGAAGGCATCCAGGTTGAAGTGCGTCATGGCCTCGAACATCGACACCTCGACGCGCCGTCCGACGCCCGTTGCGTGTCGCTCATGAAGCGCGCCAAGGATGCCAAAGGCCGCGTAGTAACCGGTCAGTGCATCTGCGATGGCAGGCCCGACGACCCGCGGATTGGCCGGGTTGACCAGCAGCCGCAGGAAGCCGCTGGCCGCCTGTGCCACCGTGTCGTAGCTGGGGCGCTGGGCGGCCGGGCCATCGGGGCCCCAACCGCTGATGGCGCAGTAGATCAGGCGCGGGTTGAGGGCACGCAATCGCTGCTCGCCCGCGCCGATCTGTTCGGCCACACCGGGGCGGAAATTCTGGATGTATACATCGGCCTCGCGGATCAATGCGTCGAAGCTTTCCAGGTCGCTCGCCTGTCGCGTATCCAGCGCGATGCTGCGCTTGTTGCGGTTGTAGGTCTGGAAATGCGGGCTGTACAAGCCGCCCTTGAAGGCGCGAAACGGATCTCCCGTACCCGGCAGTTCGACCTTGGCGACGTCCGCCCCCAGGTCGGCCAGCAGCATGGAGGCCGCCGGCCCGGTGATGAAGGTGCCGTGTTCCAGCACGCGCACGTCTTGCAGGACTTTTGCCATGGC
>JANYAN010000534.1 GCA_025361305.1 Burkholderiales bacterium | reverse complement strand
CCCATCATCTATCCGAGGCGCAGATGGCCGCGGTGCTGGCCCGGTTCAAGACCTATGGCGACCGTGGCGCAGCCGTGCCGGACGAGCCATGACGTCAGCCGCTGCCAGGGGTGTGCAAGCGCTGCGCTGGCAGGACGGCCGCCTGGAGATGATCGACCAGCGCGTGCTGCCCTCCGAATTCACGTATCTGGGCTACGACAGCGCCGAAGGCGTGGCACAGGGTATCCGCGAGATGGTCGTGCGGGGTGCGCCGGCCATCGGCTGCGCAGCAGCTTACGGTGTGGCACTGGAGGCACTGCGCCAGCGGGAGGCCGCGCAGCCGGCCTTCGACTCCGCTATGGAGCGCGCTTTCACGGCGCTGGCGGCCAGCCGCCCCACTGCCGTCAACCTGTTCTGGGCGCTGGCTCGCATGCGCGCTCGGTGGCAATCTGCAGCGTCAATGCCCATCAGCGCACAGGCTCAGGCGCTGCTGGAAGCAGCACACGAAATCCTGGCCGAGGACATTCGCGTCAACCGCGCGTTGGGCCGGCACGGCGCGGCCCTGCTGGCCGACGGCGCACGCGTGCTGACGCACTGCAATGCCGGCGCCCTGGCCACGGCCGGGCATGGTACGGCGCTCGGCGTCATTCGCTCGGCAGTGGAGGCGGGCAAACGCATTTCGGTGATCGCCGATGAGACCCGGCCCTTCCTGCAGGGCGCGCGCCTCACAGCCTGGGAAATGGTGCAGGAGAGGATTCCGGTCACCCTCATCACGGACAACATGGCCGGATTCATGATGAGCCGCGGCGAGGTCGATGCCGTGATCGTTGGCACCGATCGCGTCGCCGCCAATGGCGATGTGGCCAACAAGATCGGCACCTACATGGTGGCCGTCCTGGCCCATCGACACGGCATCCCGTTCTATGTGGCCTGCCCGACCTCCACCATCGATATGTCGGTCGCCGACGGCGCAGCGATCCCAATCGAGGAAAGGGCCCACGAGGAAGTCACGGGTTTTCGTGACTTCCAGTGGGCCGCCAGCGGCGTCCTGGTGCGCAACCCCGCATTCGATGTGACGCCTGCCGAGCTGGTCACCGCGCTGATCACCGAGCGCGGCGTCATCCACCGGCCCGATCGCGCCCAGATGGACGCGCTGGCCTATTCCTTGATGTCCACGCCGTGCAGCTCAAGTCGATCACTTCCTTGCGGACCGGCTTGAGCTGCACGGCGTGGGCGATCGTGAACCAGGGCTCCTGCTCCTTGAAGATGACTTGCGCCTTCTTGTAGAGGGCGTCGCGGTCGGCGGGCTTGGTCAGGGTCTTGGCCTTCTGGATCAGGTCCTCGAACGGCTGATAGCACCACTTGGACACGTTGGAACCATTGTTCTTGGTGGCCTCGCATCCCAGCAGCACGGCCAGGAAGTTGTCCGGATCGCCGTTGTCGCCGGTCCAGCCCAGCATGCCCATCTGGTGCTCGCCCGCCTGCATGCGCTTGCGGTATTCACCCCATTCGAAGCTCTTGATTTCGGCCTTGACGCCGATCTTGGCCAGATCGGCCTGCATCAGCTCGGCAATGCGTTTGGCGTTCGGGTTGTACGGGCGTTGCACCGGCATCGCCCACAGGTCCGTGGTGAAGCCATCGGGAAAGCCGGCTTGTGCCAGCAGCTTCTTGGCGGCAGCCGGATCGTAAGGATCGTCCTTGGTCGCCGTGTTGTAGGCGGACATCGAAGGCGGCAGCGGGTTCTTGGCGGCAACGCCAGTGCCCAGGAACACGCCGTCCAGGATGGCCTTCTTGTTGATGGCCATGCTGACGGCCTTGCGCACTCGCACATCGTCGAACGGCTTCTTGGTGACGTTGTAGGCCAGGTAGCCCACGTTCAGGCCAGCCTGCTCGAGCACCTGCACCTTCGGGTCCTTGCGGATCGCATCGAGATCGGCCGGATTGGGGTAAGGCATGACGTGGCACTCGCCCTTTTGCAGCTTGGCCCAGCGCACCGAGGCATCCGGCGTGATCGAGTAGACGAGGTCGTCGATCTTGGCCTTGCCGCCCCAGTACTGCGGGAAGGCCTTGTAGCGAATCACGGCGTCCTTCTGGTATTGCACCAGGAAGAAGGGGCCGGTGCCGATCGGCTCCTGGTCCAGCTTGTCGGGCGTGCCCGCCTTGAGCATCGCGATCGCGTATTCCTTGGACTGGATGGCCGCATACGGCATGGCCAGGTTGGACAGGAAAGGCGCCTCGGGATGGGTCAGCGTGATCTTGACGGTGTACTCGTCGACCTTTTCCACAGACTTCAGCAGCTTGGGCATGCCCATGTCGTTGAAGTACGAGTGATTGCTGCTCGTCACCTTGAAGTACGGGTCGGCTTCCTTCCATTGCCGCTCGAAGCCGAACAGCACGTCGTCGGCGTTGAAGTCGCGCGTCGGCTTGAAGGCGCGCTGGCTATGCCACTTGACGCCCTTGCGCAGGTAGAAGGTGTATTCCAGCCCATCCTTGGAGACATCCCAGCGCTCGGCCAGGCCTGGCACCACCTTCGTGCCGCCGCGTTCGAATTCGACGATGCGGTTGTAGATCGGCTCGTTGCCATCGAACGATGTTCCGGTGGTGTTGACGCCGGGATAGAAATTTTCGGGGCTGCCTTCGGAGCAATAGACCAGGGTCTTGGCGCCGGCGCCGGCAGCGGCCGCCAGGGCCAGCGCCGCAATCGCAAAGTGCTTGCGATACTTGAAATGCTTCATGGGAGACTCCTTCGAAAAATGGGGCCGGCTCAGCCGGCAAGAAGAGCATTATCGGCAGACGGGACTGCGGGAAAACCCGATTCCAGATACTGGTCGGAAAAGTGGCAAGCCACCGTGCGGCCGTCAACCAGGCGCGGCAGTGGCCGATCTGCCCGGCAGCGCTCCACCGCATAGGGACAGCGACTGGAGAACACGCATCCGCTGGGTGGATTGAGCGGCGAGGGCAATTCGCCTTTGAGCACGATGCGCTGGGTGCGCCCCGCCACGCCGGGCGTGGACGCAAGCAGCGCCTGGGTATAGGGGTGCAGGGGCCGGGCGAAGAGGTCGGCCTTGGGGCCCTGTTCCATCACGTGCCCCAGGTACATCACCAGCACGTCATGCGCGATGTGCCGCACCACGGCCAGGTCATGCGAGATGAACAGATAGGCCAGCTTGAACTGCGCCTGCAGGTCAGCCAACAGGTTGAGCACCTGGGCCTGGATAGACACATCCAGCGCCGAGACTGGTTCGTCAGCCACCAGCAGCTTGGGGTTGAGCATCAGCGCCCGGGCGATCGCGATTCGCTGGCGTTGGCCGCCCGAGAACATGTGCGGATACCGATTGGCGTATTCTGGCCGCAGCCCCACCTGAACCAGCATGGCGAGCACGCGCTCCGAGCGTTCGGCACGGCTCATCGGGGTGTTGATCGACAGGGGATCGCCCAGCACGGCGCTGATTTTCTTGCGCGGATTGAGCGACCCATAGGGATTCTGGAACACCAGCTGGACCGCTTGGCGCAGGCGGCGCTTGTCACGTGCAGGCGTGTCGACGGCGTCGGCGCCATCCAGCCTGAGACTGCCCTCGGTGGGCTTCTCGATCAGCGAGACCATGCGCGCCAGGGTGGATTTGCCGCAGCCCGATTCGCCCACCACGGCCAGCGTCTTGCCGGACTCGATGGCGAAGGACACGCCCCCCACTGCTTGCAGATGTGCTGCCGGCCTGAACATGCCGCGCCGGATCTTGTAGACCTGCCGCAGGTCTTTCGCTTCGACGACAACCGTCATACGGCCACCTCGAGCGCCACCGGCGTGTCGCGTTCGATGGCCGCCTGGCGCTGCGGGTCGCCCAGCGGGTAGTGGCACTGCACTTGCCCGTCCTCCCACAGCCGCAGTTCGGGCCGCTGTGCCACGCAGCGCGCCGTGGCGTAGCCGCAGCGCGGCGCGAACAGGCATCCTGTTGGACGGTCGAAGACGCCAGGGACCACGCCCGGAATGGTGGCGAGCCGATGGCCGGCCGGCCCGCGCTCAGGCAGCGCGGACAGCAGCGCCTGCGCATAGGGATGCTGCGGATTTGAAAATAGCCGGTCCACCGGCTGCTGTTCCATCACCTGGCCTGCGTACATCACGGCCACCCGCCGCGCCATCTCGCTGACCACGCCCATGTTGTGGGTGATCAGCACCAGCGCCATGCCGCGCTCCTTTTGCAGGTTGCGCAGCAGGTCAAGGATCTGCGCCTGGATCGTCACGTCCAGCGCTGTGGTGGGTTCGTCCGCGATCAGAAGGCGCGGATTGCAGGAGATGGCCATCGCGAT
>JANYAN010000432.1 GCA_025361305.1 Burkholderiales bacterium | reverse complement strand
CCAGGTCGGCGTGCTGCAGGCATTGGGATCGATGCTGGAGTTGCAGCCTGGTCGCGCCGCGCAGTTTCCGTTCCAGGTGCTGGTGGGTACATCGGCTGGCGCGCTCAATGCCGCTTACCTGGCCAGCAGCGCCATGTCGGGCCTGAAGGCGTTCGACCAGCTGGCCCAGTTCTGGGGAACCCTGCGTTCGAAACACGTTTACGAGCTGAAGGTTTCACCCTGGGTGCGGGTCAGCCGCCTGGTCGCCGCCATGAGCCTTTGGCGCGGCGCGCGGGCTCGCGGCGCGATTCTCGACAACATGCCCCTGGTGGACACGCTGCATCATGCGATTTCGCTTCAGGGCATCGACGATGCGCTGGCCGCCAAGGCGATCGACGCCGTGGCGGTAACGGCTTCCAGTTACACGAGTGGCTCGCACTGGACGTTCTGCCACACGGCACGCGATCGCCGCCACGAGGCATGGAACCGGCCGGGCCGGCGCTCCGAATTCCAGCCCCTGACGATCGAACACCTGGTGGCGTCCAGCGCCATCCCGTTCCTGTTTCCGTCCACGCCGCTGTGGGTCGATGGGCAACGCGAATACTTCGGCGACGGCTCGATGCGCCAGATCTCGCCGCTCTCACCGGCCATGCACCTGGGCGCCCACAAGATCCTGGTGGTGGGCGTGGGCCAGCCGCAGCGACCGGGCCTGACCGGGGGCGCCGGCGATGGCCGTCCGGGCGAGCCGGCACTGGGCGACATCGCCGGCCACGCGATGGCCAGCGTTTTCCACGATACGCTGCAGGCCGACGTGGAGCAGGCCCAGCGGGTGACGCGCACGCTGGCGCAATTGCCGCGCGAGGTGGCCGGCGTGCTGCCTTATCGCAGCGTCGAGGTGGTGGCCCTGCAACCGACGAAATCACTCGATGCGCTGGCCCAGACCCACGCCGGCGAGTTGCCCGATTCGGTGCGGCGCGCGCTGGGGGGCCTGGGCGCGCTCAACGAGGGCGGCGGTGCGCTGGCCAGCTACCTCCTGTTCGAGCCGGGCTTTGTGCAGGCGCTGATTTCGCTGGGCCGCCAGGACGCCTTCGCCCGCAAGGAGGAGTTGCTCGCGTTTTTCGCGGCTTCGGCGACGCCATAATGACGCCCATTCTTCAATGATAGGCGTCTGGTGGGGTTTTACTTAGTGAAGCGAGTCTTGCTTGTCCTGTGCGTCACTGCGCAGGCAGCTGCTACCGCGCAGGTGGGAAGTGAAATTCAAACGCGTGAGGCGGCGGCCAACTTCGTGATGGCGCAAGCCATGACCTTGGGTATCCTGAGGGAAGAGTGCCATGAGTGGTTGGCTGGCACCGACGACGACGCTGAGCGAATTGCGCTCGCCTGGTGGCTGCGCAACAGAGACGACCTGGACACTGCAAACTGGGTAGTGCTCAAAGCGATCGAGCGTCATCGGGCAACGCTACCGACCGATGCAGCTGCGGTTGCCGAGCGTCAGACCCTGTCCGCAAGCGTCACTGGCTCGCTTGTCATCTTGCGCGCTCTTTTCAACCGCGAACTGCCAACCGTGGCTTCCTGCCGCAATGCAGTGCGGCAATTCGCTGCCGGCCCCAGTCGCGGCGGGCCACTCGGCAAAGTGCCCGATTACGGACGTCTTCAAGAGTTTTCGGAAGCCCTGCGCCGCGCCCGCGTGGAGCCTGGTTTCGTGCGCCCGCTGGAGAAGTCCCGTACTCTTGACGCCCAGGTTTCACCGACAGAAGATCCCATGGCGACGCTTGACGCGATCGATGCCGCGCGAGAGCGAGGCGACGCCGTGGTAGTGCTGCGCGGATTCGAAACACTGGCACTTCGCGGCGACGGCAAAGCGGCACAGAACCTGGGGTTCATCTTTTTGCAGGGCCAACTTGGCCAGAACAAAGACCCGGCTGCAGCCTACCGTTGGTTCTATCGGGCATGGGCTACGGGAGAGGCGGAAGGGCTCTATTCGCTGGGTGTCATGTGGCGTGACGGGATCGGCGTGATACCCAATCAGAAGGTGGCGCTTGCAGCGTTTCGCCTTACACACGTCATGGCTGGAGAAACTGAGCCCGCAGGCGTCCGTGCCCTTGCCAATGCCCAAAAAATTGAAAGAGCGCTGCAGCCGATCGCGATCGCAGAAGTTGGGTGCTCATCCATGGAGGCGTTGCATCAGGCAATGCGCAGCGTCGTGACGCCGCCTCCGCAGCGGACAGATCCCGTGCCAATGCTCAAATCGGGGTTGCTCAAGGACTCGTTGGGCATTGGCCCGCCAAACGTCCTTTGCAACTAGCCTGCCCCTTATCGCAGCATCGTCTTGAACTCGAAGCTGATCAGCTGCAAATTGTCACCCGCCAGCGGGTTGGCGGCCTTGGCGAAGTTGAACTTCACGAGTCCGGAAGGGGCACGCCAGGCGAGGCCAATGCCGTAGCCCACGTAGGTACGTGGCGCATCCTGACCGACATCGCTCTTGTCGAATCTGGCTGTATCGGTAAATGCGGACACGTAAAGCGGTTCGCCAAGCAAGTTGCCAGCGCGCAGGTACGCCTCGCCACTGAGCACCAATTTGCGCAGACCGCCAATGGCGTTACCGCCGGGGTCCTTTGGCCCGATGGTGCCGCTCGAATAACCACGCACAGTGTCGCGGTCGACAGGCAGGAACCGCTGGGTCAGGGGGAAGGCACCCTGACCCATGGATTTGGCGAATCCGGCAGCCGCATTCAGATTGAACACCAATGTGCTGTCAATCTCCCAGTATTGGTCGCGACGGTACTCGGTCTTCCAATATCTGCTGCCGGTTCCCGCCATGGAAACTTCAAAGTGAAGCGACTCCGCTGTCCCTGCCGATAGCGGGTGCGGCGACACCCGTTCCACGCGTGCCAAGCCCACGTTGGGAACGGCAAACGTGGAGTTGCCAGCGTACTTGGCGTAAAAATCAGCAAGGTCAGGCGTGGTGATCGATATTTCCTTTGATTCCAGCCGCACGCCTGCGTAAGCCTGCCAATTCCCGATCAGTCCGGTCCTGAGTGGCGCCTGCCAGATCAGGCCCATCATCGAAGTACGGTACTTTGGACTGCCATCGATCTTGTAAGCGGGGATCATGAGCGTGTAATCAACAATGCCCGTCATCCATTGCGCGCCCATGAAGTCGCTAGGAACGTCGTAATTCAGGCGAGCGTGAGTGTCTCCGGGGCCGACACGCATGTCGATCTTCGACACGTCACCACTCTGAATCCATCCCGGTTGAATAAGCGTGAAGGCGACTCCCGGACCAAAGCCCTGGCTCACTTCGACCCCCCCCTCCACAGCGATCTCGCCCTCGGGCACCCCATAGATATTCGTCACGACCGTCTGTGCTGACGCCGCTGATGCGGGCGATGCGAATTCGAGCAGTAGGCTCCGCGGCACCGCTTCGAGCGGTACCTTGCCCCGCCCGGGAGGTGCGAACTCGCGCAGGAGATCCTCCGGTACCTCTTCCAGTGGCACTTGGCCAAACCGACGGTTCAGGTACAACTCGGCCCCGCGGATGGAGTCTTGGGGCAGCTGAGCCGACGCCGGCACGCCCTCACCCAAGCAAACCATGGCGACGGCCAGCACAACCGCCCGTCGAACGAACGGCCCCAGCCAAGCCCGGATTGGCTGCCAGGACGTTCGATTCAGATTGCCTGTTGGGCGGGGGTGTTCAGAGGTCATGGCCGGTCAGTGATACAAAGCATCCACCAGTTTTGCGTGTGCCCCTATATTTTCCGGACTGTTGGATGCCACCCGTCGCAGAACGGCCTGGGCGCGGTGCTGATAGTCAAGCAACTCATGGTCGTGCTCGCGCAAGGCCCTCGCAAGCACTCGCCCACCTTCTTTCGTGTCGAAGTCAGGGTAGTAATAACCGCAATCCCTGATCAAGGGTGAGTTATGGATCAACGGATAGTTGCCGTATAGGACGTCGTAATACAGATAATTCAGGGCGTTTTCCCATTGGTGCGTTACGACAAAGTCCGCGTGCTGCGACATTAGTACAGGCGTGGCAAAGCGTCCCTCCGAGGTCACCTTCCCATAGCGCTTCAGATCGAGCGCGCCGATCAGTTCCTCGAAATGCGGGTTTCCCTTGAACCGCAGCGTATTCGTCAGGAAGACATGCTCCAGCAACTTGGGCTCCTCCCGAAACGCTTCCTCGCAAATCAGCAGCGGGAAATGGAAAGTCTTGACAACGTCGATGTTGGGTTCGAACACGGCGACTTTGTGCTTCTTCTTACCCGGTGTATAGCCGAAATTCAGCCCGGTGAAGTTCAAGGCCGTCTCAAGACAGATCGGATCCCAAACCTGAGGTATTTCAGACACCGGGACACGCTTGATCGACTCCACGTAGTATTTGTTTGTATGGATATGCTGTGGCGTCATCCAGCAGGCATCGAACACGCGATCCGGATAGATCTCACCTCGATCCTTGAACTGCAGCACCACACCTTCCAAGGTCATGATGAAGCTGTTGCCGGCGACATAGGAGACAACCTTGCCGCCCTTTTCCTGCAGGTTCTGCTTGCAAAGTGTCGGCACCACGCAGCCAAGCTCGATCAGCAAGTCGATCCCTTCCATGCCCAGGTGCAACTGACGCACTTCCAGTCCAAAGCGCTTGGGGTAATCTGGCTGGCCATTCCAGGAGTCCGCGATGTTCAGCAAGAAAACTTCCGAAACGCCTGGCATGCGGCGAAACAGCCGATAGGCGTAAATCACGTTCTGCACCATGCCATTGACCCATGTCGGGTCGTCGCCGCCCATCAGGCCAACGCTTATGCCGACGCGAAGATTCTCGGGTCGCAAACTCACAACAACTCCTTGACCAGATCAACATGCAGCGCGACGTTTGCGGCGGCCGTCGCGTTGACCCGATCGAGCAATACCTTGGCCTGCATTCGGTATTCGTCAAGCCTCTCCCGATGATTCTCCAGTGCATCCAACAGCACATCACCTCCGGCTATGGGGTTGAAATCGGGAAAGTAGTAACCGAAATCCTTGATGAACATCGAGTTGTGAATCAGCGGATAGCCGCCATAAAGTATGTCGTAATAGAGGTAGTTCAGCCCGTTTTCCCAGTGATGGCTAACCACCGCATTGGCATGCTGGATCATGATGTCGGCGGTGGCGAAACGGCCCTCAACTGTCATCTTGTTGACATTGACCATGTCCAGCTGAGCGCAGAAAGCGTTGAAGGGCGGGCTCTCAGCGGGTAGTTGCACCGCGTTAAAGACGAACGTGTGATCGAGCAAATTCGGCTTCTTGCGATACGCCTCGTCACAAACCAGCATCGGGATATGCGCGGTCTTCAGGACGTTGATATTCGGCTCGAAGATCGCGACCTTGTTGGTTGTGATCTTGGGGTCAAACCCGTAGGGTGATCCCAATTCTGCGGCACGCGTCTCAACGAACAACGGCTGCCAGATCTGTGGAATCTCGATCACGGGACAGCGGTATATTGTCTCGCAGTAGGCCTTGTTGCTATGGATGTGTTGCGGTGTCATCCATATAGCGTCGTAGCAACGATAGTCAAAGTAACGTTCTGCATCCACCCGCACGGGATCTTTGAGGATCGCCTCCATCGAGATCAAGGCCCCATTGCCGGCCTTGTACTTGATGATTCTGCACCCTCTGGCGCGCAGCCTTTCCGCTTGCGGAATATCCATCACTGCTCCGAGGACGATCACGGCGTCGAGCTGCCGCTCCACGTCCTTGGTCCGCACGATGTCCTCCCTGGTAAACCCGACAAAGGCAGGTACTTCGCGGGGCTCTGCGTCGCCGTGATTCAACAGGTATACCTTCTCGACCTCACTCGATGCCTTGAAAAGGTGGTACAGGTAGACGACGTTTTGACGCAGCCCATTCTCCCAAAGTCCGAGGTCACCATCTGCTTTGACAAAGATGGTGACACCGATACGCA
>JANYAN010000496.1 GCA_025361305.1 Burkholderiales bacterium | reverse complement strand
GCAGGACAGCGCGCGGCTGGGTTACCTCGCAACTACCGGCTCGCATCAGCTGCAGCTCAATGTGCGCAGCGATCGCTACAGCGATTTCGGCTCGGCCTCCACCTGGTACGCAGGCTATGGTTATCGGCTCAGCGACAGCTGGCGCGTCAATGCCAGTGCCTCGACCGGTTTCAACGCACCGACCTTCAACGATCTCTACTACCCCTACGGCGGCAATCCCGGGCTGCGGCCCGAACGCCTCAAATCCGCGGAGCTGGGCCTGCAATATGCAGCGTCAGGGCAGGAAGTGCGCGCAGTCTTGTTCAACAACCGGTTTACCGACCTGATTGGCAACGACGCGTTTTTCAACCGCATCAACATCGGCCGCGCGCGCATTCGCGGGCTGGAACTGAGTTATGCCGGCCACGTCGGCGACACGGACGTGCGCGCCGGCTTCACGTCGCAGGACCCGGTGGATGAAGACACCGGCGCGCGGCTGGCGCGGCGCGCTACGACACTGGGCAACCTGTCGCTGGCGCGCACCGTCGGTGCCTGGCAGTTCGGTGGCGACCTGCGCTACAGCGGCGAACGCCCCGATGCCGGCAAGCTGCTGGGCAGCTATGCTGTGCTAGACCTGACTGCGGCGTACAAAGTCAGCTCGCAGCTGAGGCTTTTCGGACGCCTGGGCAATGTGTTCGACCGTGCGTGGGAATCCATCTATGGCTACCGCCAAGCTGGCCGGGGCGTCTTTGTGGGTTTGAACTGGCAACCGAAAACATGATGTCGCAAAGCAGCCTGGGACCGCAGCGGATCGTCTGCCTGACGGAGGAGACCACCGAGTGGCTCTACCTGCTGGGCCAGGAGGCACGCATTGCCGGTATCTCGGGCTACACCGTGCGGCCGCGCCGTGCCCGTGAGGAAAAGCCCAGGGTCAGCGCGTTTCTCACTGCGAAGATCGACAAGATCCTGGCGCTCGAGCCCGACTGCGTGTTCGGATTTTCCGATCTGCAGGCAGACATTGCGGCGCAATTGATCCGCGCGGGTGTTCAGGTGACGGTGTTCAACCAGCGCAGCGTCGAGGAGATCTTCTCGATGCTCTACCAGGTGGCTGCCATGGTGGGCCAGCTACAGCGCGGCCTGGTCCTGATCGCCGCGATGCGTCAGCGCCTGATCGCGATCGAGGCGGCGGGCCGGGCGCTGCCGCGCCGACCCCGCGTGTATTTCGAGGAATGGGACGAACCGCCGATCAGCGCGATTCGATGGGTTTCGCAGCTGATCTCGATTGCCGGTGGCGACGACATCTTTCCCGAACTGGCGCTACAGGCGATGGGCAAGAACCGGATCATTGCTGAGCCCCGGGAAATCGTGCGGCGCAATCCCGACATCGTGATCGGCTCCTGGTGCGGCAAGAAATTCAGGCCCGAGAAGGTCGCGGACAGGCCGGGCTGGGGAGGGGTGGCCGCCGTCATGGCGGGTCAGCTTTTCGAAATCAAGTCGGCCGATATCCTGCAGCCGGGACCGGCTGCGCTGACAGACGGTCTCGAGCAATTGCACCGGATCGTGATGGAGTGGACTGCGCTGCATGCTTAAACAGCTCGTGCTGTGTGTGGTGCTGGCGCTGGCTGCCGGCGGCGCTGCGGCGGGCGTGCTTGTCACCGATGATCGCGGCGCAGCCGTGGCCCTGCCGCGGCCGCCGCAACGCATCGTGAGCCTGGTGCCAGTAGCGACCGAGATCGTCTGCGAACTCGGCGCCTGTACCCGGCTGGTGGGCGTGGACGATTATTCAAATTGGCCGCGCCAAGTCCGGCAGCTGCCGCACACGGGCGGGCTGGAGGACGCCAACATCGAGGTCATCGTATCGCTGCGGCCCGACTTGGTCGTCCTGGCGATGGCTTCGCGCGCCGGCGAAAGGCTGCATGCGCTGGGTATTCCGGTGCTGGCGCTCGAGACCAAGACCTTGCAGGACATGCGCCGGGTGACGTCCACGCTGGCGCTGGCGTTGGGCCTGCCCAATGCGGCTGGCGCGGCGCAGGAACTGCTGCAGCGGGTCGACCACGGCGTGGCGGCGGCCGTAGCCAGTATTCCAGCGCAGCGCCGCGGCCAGAGCGTGTACTTCGAGGTGGACGGCGGTCCGTACGCGGCCGGTGAGCAATCGTTCATCGGCCAGACACTGGCCCAGCTGGGGGCCCGAAACGTCGTTCCCGCATCGCTGGGTCCTTTCCCCAAGCTCAATCCCGAGTTCGTGGTGCGAGCCGACCCCCAGGTGATCTTCATCTCGGCGCTTGGTGCTGCAGACCTGGCGAGCCGTCCGGGCTGGTCGCGCATTCGCGCACTGCGCGAAGGCCGAGTCTGCGTCTTCGACGCCGATCAAGGCGATGTGCTGGTGCGCCCTGGCCCTCGCATGGCGCAAGCCGCGCATTTCATGGCGCGTTGCCTCAACGCAGTGCCCACACCGGCGGGGGGCAAGCCGTGAGCCTGTTGCGCTCGGGCCCTGCCTTCGCCGGCATGCTGGCGGCGGCCGGCGTAGCGTTCATCGCGCTGGGGGTGGCGACCGGCAGCGTCGGTTGGGAGCCGCTCTGGCCCGGCCAGGACGCGACCATCGCCGCCATCCTCTGGGAGATTCGCCTACCGCGCTCGCTGGGCGCCTGGCTGGCTGGCGCGCTGCTGGGGCTGGCAGGTGCCGTGGCGCAGGGCGTGTTTCGCAATCCGCTAGCCGATCCGTACTTGCTGGGCACGGCATCGGGCGCCAGCCTGGGGGTGGCGTTGCTGCTGGCCACGCTGGGCGTCTCGGCGCTGGCCGCAGGCTGGGTCGGGCAACTCGGGCTGACCGGCGCTGCCTTCGTCGGTGCAGCCCTTGCGGTGCTGGCGACACTGGTGCTCTCGCACGGCGTGCAGCACACGCTGCGCCTGCTGCTCGCCGGCGTCGTGGTCGGGATGGTGCTGGGGGCGATGAGTTCGCTGATCATGTTCCGTGCGCCCGAGAGCCTACGCGCGATGCAGGCCTTCATGCTGGGCACCACGAGCTTCCTGGGTTGGCCCGGGGCGCATTTGCTGGCGGTCGTGCTGATGCTGTGCCTGACGCTGGCGCTGGCGTTTGGCCGCGCGCTCGACGCGCTGACGCTGGGTGAGGTCACAGCGCAAAGCCTGGGGGTACCGCTGGCCCGTGTGCGCTCTGCCCTGATCGGGGTTGTGGCCCTGGCCACCGGCGCGGCTGTCGCCCAGGTGGGGCTGGTGGCGTTTGTCGGCTTGGTCGCGCCGCATCTGGTTCGGTCGGCCGCGCGCCCAACGCATGGCTGGCTGATGGCGCTGTCGGCCCTGATGGGCGGCGCGCTCCTGCTAGCCGCCGACGTGACGGGCCGTTGGCTGCTGGCCCCGCAGGAGCTGCCGGTGGGCATCCTCACGGCCGTGCTGGGTGGTGGCTACCTGCTGTTCCTGATGCATCGGAAGCCGTTGTGAGGCCACCGGCGTTGGAGGCCCTGGGCCTGCGTGCGTCGCTCGGCGGGGTCGAGGTCCTGCACGGGATCGATCTGCGGCTGGCGGCCGGGCGCTGGACGGCCGTGGTCGGTCCCAATGGC
>JANYAN010000473.1 GCA_025361305.1 Burkholderiales bacterium | reverse complement strand
AAAGGAAACATCTGGAGCATGTGCGCGATGGACTCATATGGTGGGGACTCAACCAGGAAAAGGATAAGCCGCGAATCAAGTCGTTCTTAGAAAAGGTTGGTACTGGCCTGGTTCCCGATACGCTTTGGCTGCGCGAAGACTCCGGAGACAATCAGGATGCCAAGCGCGAAATGATGGCGCTGAATTCTGACGACGTGTTCACGACACCCAAACCGGAGAAATTGCTCAGTAAGTTGCTGCAGATCGCAACCAACCCCGGCGACCTCGTCCTGGACTCTTTCGCCGGTTCCGGCACCACCGGCGCCGTCGCCCACAAAATGAACCGCCGCTGGATCATGGTCGAGATCGGCGGCCACTGCCACACCCACATCATTCCGCGCCTGCAAAAGGTCATTGACGGCCAAGACCCAGGTGGCGTAACTCAGGCCACAGGTTGGCAGGGCGGCGGCGGTTTCCGCTACTACGAACTCGCCCCCACACTTCTGACCACAGACCGCTGGGGCAACCTGGTGATCAATCCGGCCTATGACGCGGCCACGCTTGCCGCCGCCATGTGCAAGCTCGAAGGCTTCCGCTACGCACCGTCCGAGGTGCTGTGGTGGCAGCAAGGCCGCAGCAGCGAGCGCGACTTCATCTATGTGACCACACAGACGCTCAGTGCCGAGCAGTTGGCCGCGCTCAGTGACGAGGTGGGTGCGGACCGATCTTTGCTGGTGTGCTGTGGCGCGTACCGTGGTGTCACCGCCGCGCAGGCTTCCGAGCGCTGGCCCAATCTCACCATCAAGAAGATTCCCAAGATGGTCAAGGACCGTTGCGAATGGGGCCATGACGACTACAGCTTGAACGTCGCCAACCTGCCCATGGCGCAGAAGCAAGCGGATGCGCCGCCTGCGCAGGATGATCTTTTTGCGGGGGATAAAACATGAAGAGCCGGGCCACTGCCCAGAAAGGCGCGCGGAGCTTGGAATGCGTCGCCAACCCAGGCACGACGCGACGCCTTGTCGGGCCGAAGGGTGGGGCAGCTTGACCACACTCCACGCGCAACCCGACCTGCTGGCTCGCATCCGGAATATTTGGGAGTCGGCGCGCAGCCAGGCGGCTCGCTCGGTGAACACGGCCCATGTGTGCGCCAACTGGCTAATCGGGCAACAGATCGTGCAGGCGGAACAAGGCGGTGCCAAGCGGGCGGGCTACGGCAAAGCCTTGTTGAAGGAGCTGTCCGGGCAGTTGTCCGGCGAGTACGGTGATGGGTTTTCGGTGAGCGTCCTGCAGTACATGCGCGGGTTTTTCCTGGGCTATCCGGAGCTTCTGGCAAAACAACACGCGGTGCGTGTTGAATTCGATGCGCTGCCAAAACAACACGCACTGCGTGGTGAATTTTGGACAGAGGATGACTGGCGTCCGGGTCTGCTGAATCCGGGTCTGTCGTGGACGCACTACCGGACCCTGCTGAAAGTGGAGCGGCGGGGTGCGCGCGACTTCTACGAAATCGAATCGGTACGCAATGGCTGGTCCGCCCGCCAGATGGAGCGGCAGATCGATTCCTTTCTGTTTGAGCGGCTTGCCAAGAGTCGCGACAAGAAGGGCGTGCTGGCGCTCGCGAACGAGGGACAGACGCTGCACCGACCCCAGGACGCGATCAAAGACCCCTACGTGCTGGAGTTCCTGGACCTGCCGGAATCGCACCGGCTCGTCGAATCGCGGATTGAAGAGGCTCTGATCAACCAGCTGCAGGATTTCCTGCTGGAACTGGGGACGGGCTTTGCCTTCGTCGGGCGGCAGAAGCGCCTGACGCTCGACGGGGATCACTTTTATCCGGACCTGGTTTTTTACCACGTCAAGCTGAAGTGCTACGTGGTGATCGATCTGAAAGTCGGCAAGCTGACGCATGGCGATCTGGGCCAGATGCAGCTGTACGTCAACTACTACGATCGCGAAATCGTGGCCAAGGGCGACAGCCCGACACTCGGAATCGTGCTGTGCAGCGAAAAGAACAACGCCGTTGTCCGCTACGTCCTGCCGGAGGGCAACGAACAGATTTTCGCCAGCCGCTACCAGTTCGCCTTGCCAAGCGAAGAAGCCTTGCGCGCAGAAATTCGCCGCGAGCTGGAGCAGATCGACCAAAGCGCCACGCCTGCGCCGGGGCCCAAACGCCGCGTAGCTGTCAAGAAGGGGAAGAAATGAGCCAGCGCGAAGTCAACGCCATCGCCGGCCGGCTCAGCCTGCGCGTGCCGCAGACCGAGTCGCTCGCCAAGCTCGCCAGTGCCATCGAGGCGGCCCCGGCCATGCTCAAGCACGACCGCGACGCTTCGGAGGTGCCGCCGATTCTGGCCGCGCTGAAGGGCCAGTTCCCCAGCCTGCAGGACTTCGAGCGAGAGTTTCCTTCGCTTTGCTTTGCGTTGGCAACGGGTGTGGGCAAGACGCGCCTCATGGGCGCCTTCATCAGCTACCTGTACCAGGCGCACGGCATCAAGCACTTCTTCGTGCTCG
>JANYAN010000469.1 GCA_025361305.1 Burkholderiales bacterium | reverse complement strand
CAAGGAAGAGTTCCCCTACACGATGCGCGTGGTCTCGGAAATCACCGAATCCAACGGCTCATCCTCGATGGCTTCGGTCTGCGGCGGCTGCCTGTCGCTGATGGATGCCGGCGTACCGATGAAGGCGCACGTGGCCGGTATCGCCATGGGCCTGATCAAGGATGGCAATCGTTTCGCGGTCCTGACCGACATCCTGGGCGACGAAGATCACCTGGGCGACATGGATTTCAAGGTGGCTGGCACCACCAACGGCATCACCGCGCTGCAGATGGACATCAAGATCCAGGGCATTACCAAGGAAATCATGCAGGTTGCCCTGGCCCAGGCCAAGGAAGCGCGCATGCACATCCTTGGCAAGATGCAGGAAAACATGAGCACGGCCAACACCGAGGTCAGCACCTTTGCGCCCAAGCTCTACACGATGAAGATCAACCCCGAGAAGATCCGCGACGTGATCGGCAAGGGCGGCGCCGTGATCCGTGCGCTGACCGAAGAGACCGGCTGCCAGATCAATATCGAGGAAGACGGCACCATCACCATCGCCGCGACTGACGCCGCCAAGGCCGACGTCGCCAAGAAGCGCATCGAGCAGATCACGGCCGAAGTCGAGATCGGCAAGGTCTACGAAGGCCCGATCACCAAGATCCTGGACTTCGGCGCCCTGGTCAACCTGCTGCCCGGCAAGGACGGCCTGCTGCACATCAGTCAGATCGCTCACGAGCGGGTGGAAAAAGTCACCGACTACCTCAGCGAAGGCCAGATCGTGCGCGTCAAGGTGCTCGAGACGGACGAAAAGGGGCGAGTCAAGCTGTCCATGAAGGCGCTGCTGGATCGCCCGGCAATGCCCCCGCGTGAGCCGCAGCCGTACCGCGAACCGCAGGCGCCGCGTGAAGCGCAGCAGCCGCGCGACGCGCAGCCGCAGCGCGAGCTGCTGCCGCCGGCGCCGGTCGACTCGCAAGAGTGACTGCGCCCGTCCGGATGGGGCGCTACGCCCGTGGTAATCGGGCTGGAGCTTCAAGACCATGAAAGCCGTTGAAATTACTTCCTATGGCCCGCCGGACGTCCTGCGTGTAGGTGAGCGTCCCGACCCAGTGGCCGGTGCCGGTGAGTTGCTCATCCGCGTGACAGCCAGTGGCGTCAATCGCCCCGATGTGCTGCAACGCACGGGCAACTACCCGGTGCCGCCGGGCGCCTCCGACATCCCCGGCCTCGAAGTGGCCGGCCAGATCGTCTCGGGCGACGGGCAGGCGATGGCGCAGGCCGACCTTCACGTTGGCGACCGAGTCTGTGCCCTGGTCGCCGGCGGTGGCTACGCGCAGCTGTGCGTGGCGCCGGTGGCCCAGTGTCTTCCCGTGCCGCGCGGCCTGAGCGATGTCGAGGCCGCGTCGCTGCCTGAGACGTTCTTCACTGTCTGGAGCAACGTGTTCGACCGCGCCCGGCTTGCGCCCGGTGAAACCCTGCTGATCCAGGGCGGCTCCAGCGGCATCGGCGTCACCGCGATCCAGATGGCCAAGGCGCTGGGCGCCAGGGTCATCGTCACCGCCGGCAGCGACGAAAAGTGCCAGGCGTGCCTCGCGCTGGGGGCCGATCACGCCATCAATTACAAGACCCACGACTTTGCGGTCGAGGCCAAGGCGCTGACCGGCGGCGCGGGTGTCAACGTCATCCTGGACATGGTCGCCGGCGCTTACATCGCGCGCGAGGTCGACTGCCTGGCAGAGGATGGCCGGCTGGCGATCATTGCCATCCAGGGCGGCACCAAGAGCGAATTCAATGCCGGCTTGGTCCTGCGCAAACGCCTGATGATCGGTGGCTCGACATTGCGGCCACGGCCGATCGCCTTCAAGGCGGCGATCGCCGCAGCGCTGAAGGCGAAAGTCTGGCCGCTGCTGGAAAGCGGTTCGGTCAAGCCCGTGATCCACAGCGTGTTTCCCGCGGCCGATGCCGCCCGGGCCCATGAGCTGATGGAGTCGAACCAGCATGTGGGCAAGATTGTCCTGTCGTGGTGAAGGCATGAATCGCAAGAGACTGATCGCTGGCAACTGGAAGATGAATGGCAGCGTCGTGGCCAACGAGGCCCTGGTGCGCGCAGTCATCGCGGGCATGGAAGGCGTCAACTGCCGCGTAGCCGTGTGCGTGCCGGCGCCCTATCTGGCGCAGGTGCAGCAGCTGCGCGCCGGGTCCAGCCTGGAGCTTGGTGCCCAGGACGTCTCGGCTCACGCGCAGGGCGCCTACACCGGAGAAGTTTCGGCCGCCATGCTCAGGGAATTCGGCACCCGCTATGCCATCGTCGGCCATTCCGAGCGGCGCCAGTACCACGCAGAGTCCGACGCCATGGTGGCCGACAAGGCCAAGGCCGCGCTGGCCGAAGGCATCACACCGATCGTCTGCGTCGGCGAGACCCTGGCCGAACGCGAAGGCAGCCGTACCGAGGAAGTGGTCAAGCGCCAGCTGGCGGCAGTGATCCATGTCAACGGGCATTGCATCAGTGAGATCGTGGTGGCCTATGAGCCGGTCTGGGCGATCGGCACCGGCAAGACGGCGACACCCGAGCAGGCGCAGCAGGTTCACGCCGTGCTGCGCGCGCAGCTGCGCGCAGCCAGCACCCGTGACAGCCGCATCGCGATTCTTTACGGCGGCAGCATGAATGCCGCCAATGCGGCCAGCCTGCTGGCGCAGCCCGACATCGACGGCGGTCTGATCGGCGGGGCATCGCTCAAGGCCGCGGACTTCCTGCAGATCATCGCCGCGGCGGACCAGGCCGGCGCGACCCCATAGAACAAACGGAGTATTTTCGAATGAACGCGATTCTCACCATCGTCCTGGCTGTCCAGATGCTGACCGCGCTGGCCATGATCGGGCTGATCCTGATCCAGCACGGCAAGGGCGCCGACATGGGTGCGGCCTTTGGCAGCGGCAGCTCAGGCAGCCTGTTCGGCGCCAGCGGCAGTGCCAATTTCCTGTCGCGCACCACCGCTGTGCTGGCGGCCGTCTTCTTCGCCTGCACCTTGATGCTGGCCTACTTCGGCAACCTGCACCCGGCGGATTCGGGCAGCGTGCTCGAGCGTTCGGGAGCCGCCGCACCGGCCGTGGCTCCCGTGGCCTCCGGCGCCGCGGCGCAGATCCCCGGCAGCGCAGCGCCAGCGCGGGCTGCTAGCACGCCTTTGACTCCAGCGCCAGCGGCTTCTGGTGCTGGACAGATCCCCGTCAAGTGATTGCAAGATAGGAGTGGCCCCGTCCGGGAGGCCGCCTCTTTTGCGGGTAAACTCGCACGTTGTCTGGGAAGCCAAAAATCGCAAGATTCCTCATGCCTGCCCAGACGCAAAACCGCCGTCGTGGTGAAATTGGTAGACACGCTATCTTGAGGGGGTAGTGGCGAAAGCTGT
>JANYAN010000467.1 GCA_025361305.1 Burkholderiales bacterium | reverse complement strand
GCAAATGGATGGTCGGCAGGGGGCAGGGCGGGTCAGCGGCGAGCGCGCGCAGTTCCGCTTGCAGGATTTCGCGGCAACCGGCGTATTCGTCGCGCAGGTAGATGTAGATCTCGGCCACGTCGACCAGCAGCGCCGCGATCAGCATGCCTTCGATGAAGCGGTGTGGATCGCGCTCGAGGTAGATCCGGTCCTTGAAGGTGCCGGGTTCGCCCTCGTCGATGTTCACCGCCATCAGCCGCGGCGCGGCCTCGGCCCGCACGATGCGCCACTTGCGGCCGGCCGGAAAGCCCGCGCCGCCCAGGCCGCGCAGGCCCGAATCTTCCATGGTCTTGATGACGGACTCGGCATCGCGCCGGCCATCGATGCAGGCTTTGAGCAGCGCATAGCCGCCGTTGGCCTGGTAGGCGGCCAGATCGACAAACTCCGCTGCCGCATGTTTCACTGCGCCGGCTTGCACCGTCGCAGCAATCTTCTCCAGCGTGGCGTGTGGCACCGGGTTCTGGCCGACCACAGCAGCCGGTGCCTGTTCACAGCGGCCGATACACGGCGCGTTCAACACGCGTACCTCCTGGCCCAGCAGGGTCGGCAGGCGCGTCAGCAGATCCTGTGCGCCTGCCATCTCGCACGACAGACCATCGCAGACCCGCACCGTGAGTGGCTGGGGGGCCTGCCCACCTTCCTTGACGATGTCGAAGTGATGGTAGAACGAAGCGACTTCATACACCTCGGTCTGCGCCATCCGCATTTCCTGGGCCAGCGCCGCTAGGTGAGCCGCGCCGAGGTGACCAAAGCGATCCTGGATCAGGTGCAGGTACTCGATCAGCAGGTAGCGCTGGCGCGGCGAATCACCGAGTAGTTCCTGCACCTCGGTCAGCGCCTGCCCCTCGACCCTGCGTCCCTTGGGGCCCTGGCGCTTGCGTTCCCTTACGCCCGGTTGCGCCGCGATGGGGATGACTCGTTGCACTTAGAGCAGACCGGCGCCACGGGCCCATTGGTACTTGGCGCCCAGGATCTCCACCGGGATCTCGGTCGAATATGCATAGGCCGGGATGCCGTGCTCGTACAGGTACTGAGCGGCTTCCTCCACCTCGACGTCGCCGGCGAGGGATGCCACCACCGGCTTGACCTTGCCCTTCTTCTTCATCTCTTCGACGATCTCCACCATGTTCCTGGCGAACACCATCGGCGGTGTGACGATGGTGTGCCAGTAACCCAGGATCAACGCATGGATGCGGTCGTCTTCCAGGCCCAGCTTCACCGTGTTCACGTAGGTGATCGGTGGCTCGCCGCCGGTGATGTCGACCGGGTTGCCGGCCGCGCCGAAGGGCGGGATGAACTTGCGAAACGCGGCGTCCAGGTCGTCCGGCATCGGCTTGAGCAGCTTCAGGCCGTTGTCCACGCAGGCGTCGGAGAGCAGCACGCCTGAGCCGCCCGCGCCGGTGATGATGACGATGTTCTCGCCCTTGGGTGTCGGCAGCAGCGGCACGCCGCGTGCAAAGTCAAGCAGCTGGCGGAGGCTCCGCGCGCGGATCACGCCGGATTGCCGGAGCACGTCCTCGTAAATCTTGTCGTTGCCCGCCAGCGCGCCGGTATGGGAACTGGCGGCCGCGGCGCCTGCGGCCGTGCGGCCGGCCTTGAGCATGATGACCGGCTTCTTCTTGGAGACGCGTTTGGCGACCTCCGCGAACGCGCGGCCATCTTTCAGGTCTTCGCAGTGCTGCGCGATGACGGTGGTGTTGGGGTCGTTCTCGAAGAAGATCAGCAGGTCGTCTTCGTCGATGTCCGACTTGTTGCCCAGGCCGACGATCGCCGATACGCCCATCTTGGCCGAGCGCGAGTAGCCGATGATGGCCATGCCGATGCCGCCAGACTGCGACGACAGGGCCGTGGTGCCCTTGTAGTCGTAGGCGGTGCAGAACGTGGCGCACAGATTGGACGGTGTGTAGTAGAAGCCGTAGATGTTCGGGCCCATCAGGCGGATGTTGTATTCGCGTCCGATGCGCTGTAGTTCTTCCTGGCCTTCGATATTGCCGGTTTCGCCGAAGCCCGAGGGGATCAGGATCGCGCCGGCGATCTTCTTCTCGCCGCATTCCTTCAGCGCGCCAGCGACGAACTTCGCGGGAATGGCGAACACGGCCGTGTCGATCTCGCCGGGAACATCCTTGACGCTCTTGTAGGCCTTGTAGCCAAGGATTTCGGCATCCTTCGGGTGGATCGGGTAGATCTGTCCTTTGTAGCCGCCGTTGATGAGGTTCTTCATCACCGAGTTGCCGATCTTGCCGGTCTCGGTCGAGGCGCCGATCACGGCGACGGCCTTGGGCTGCATGATGCGGTTCATCGCCACGGCCACTTCGGCTTCCGGCGGACGGTAACGCGGGGCCTTCTGCGCGAAGTCCACCACGATGCGAACGTCGGCGGCGATCGCGCCCTCCTTGCTGGCGAACACCGGGTTCAGGTCCATCTCGGAGATTTCGGGGAAATCGCTGACCAGCTGGCTCACGCGCACGATCAGGCTCGAGAGCGCGGCCCGATTGACCGGGTCACCACCGCGTACACCCTTGAGCATTTCGGCGGCCTGGATGCCGTCGAGCATCGACAGCGCGTCTTCGTTGGTGGCCGGCGCCAGCCGGAAGGTGATGTCCTTGAGAACCTCCACCAGCACGCCGCCCAGGCCGAACGCCACCAGCTTTCCGAAGCTGTTGTCTGTCACGGCGCCAATGATCACTTCCTGGCCGCCCTTGATCATCTGCTGCACCTGCACACCCAGGATAGTGGCATCTGCCTTGTACACCTTGGCGTTGGCGACGATCGTGTCGTAGGCGGCCGATGCGTCGGCCGCACTCTTGACGCCCACGATCACGCCGCCAGCCTCGGTCTTGTGCAGGATATCGGGAGAGACGATCTTCATCACGACCGGGAAACCCATTGACGCGGCAACCGTGGACGCCTGTGCGGCACTGGTGACAACACTTTCCTTGGGCACGGAGATGCCATACGCGTCGCATACCAGCTTGCCCTCAGGTGCCGTCAGCGAATCGCGGCCCGCCGCCTTCACGCTGTCGAGGATCTGCCTGACCTTGTTCTTGTCGCCCTGAAAATCACTCATTTCTTTCTCCTTAGATGACTTTTGCGGTGCGAAGCTCTTCGATCTGATCGGCGCTGTAGCCCAGCTGGCCGAGCACTTCCTCGGTGTGCTCGCCCAGCAGGGGAGAGCGCGTCACCTCGGTGATGCTGTCGGACATCTTGATCGGGTTGCCCACTGTCAGGTACTTGCCTCGGGTCGGGTGATCGACTTCAACGACAGTGCCGGTGGCGCGCAGCGATGGCTCATCGGCGATTTCCTTCATCGACAGGATGGGCCCGCACGGGATGTCGAACTTATTCAGGATGTCCATGGCCTCGAACTTGGTCTTGGTCTTGGTCCACTCCTCGATGCGCGAGAAGATCGTCTTGAGGTGCGGCAGGCGGGCCTTGGGCGTCGAATAGCTTGGGTCGGTGATCCAGCTTTCCTCGCCGATCACCTTGCAGATGGCAGCCCAGACCGGCGCCTGGGTTATGAAGTAGATGTACGCATTGGGGTCGGTTTGCCAGCCTTTGCATTTAAGGATCCAGCCCGGCTGGCCGCCGCCCGAGGCGTTGCCTGCGCGCGGGACGGCTTCGCCGAATTCCTTGTCGGGGAACTGCGGATACTCTTCCATGACGTGCAGGCGGTCCAGCCGCTGCTGGTCGCGCAACTTGACGCGGCACAGGTTGAGAACGGCGTCCTGCATCGCTGCCAGCACGCGCTGGCCGCGGCCGGTGGTGTTGCGCTGGTAGAGCGCGGCCACGATGCCCAGGGCCAGGTGCAGGCCGGTGCCGCTGTCGCCGATCTGCGCGCCGGTGACCAGCGGCGGACCGTCGTCGAAACCGGTGGTCGAGGCCGCGCCGCCGGCGCACTGAGCCACGTTCTCATAGACCTTGCAATCTTCGTAGGGGCCGGGGCCGAAGCCCTTGACCGACGCGACGATCATCCGCGGGTTGATCTCCTGGATCTTCTCCCAGGAAAAACCCATCCGGTCCAATGCGCCGGGCGCGAAATTCTCGACCAGCACATCGCACTGCTTGATCAGGCGGATCAGCACTTCCTTGCCCTTGGGCTCCTTGGTGTTGACCGTGATCGACCGCTTGTTGTGGTTGAGCATGGTGAAGTACAGGCTGTCGACATTGGGGATGTCGCGCAGCTGACCGCGGGTGGCGTCGCCTTCGCCCGCTTTCTCGACCTTGATCACGTCCGCGCCGAACCAGGCCAGCAGCTGGGTACAGGTGGGGCCGGACTGCACATGCGTGAAGTCGAGGATCTTGACTCCGTCTAGGGCTTTGCTCATTTGCTTTCCTGTCTAAGTTTCAAATCCGCTTACTTCTTCTTGGCCGCGCTGGGGTTCAGGCTGGTGATCCGGCCGCTTTCGGTTCCCGCGGTTTCATCGATGATGGCATTGATCAGGGTCGGACGGCCGGACGCCACCGCCTCATCGAGGGCCTTGGCAAGCTCGGCCGGCGTGGTGGCGCGAACGCCGACACCGCCGAATGCCTGCATCAGCATCTCGTAGCGGGCATCCTTGACGAACACTGTGGGCGCCACGTCCTTGCCGCCGCCAGCGTTCACGTCGGTGCCCTTGTAAACGCCGTTGTTGTTGAACACGATCACACATACCGGCAGGTTGTAGCGGCAGATCGTTTCGCATTCCATGCCACTGAAACCGAAGGCACTGTCGCCCTCGATGGCGATCACGGGCTTGCCCGTCGTCACAGCCGCGGCGACCGCAAAGCCCATGCCGATGCCCATGATGCCCCAGGTGCCGACATCAAGGCGCTTGCGCGGCTCGTACATGTCGACGATGCTGCGGGCGAAATCGAGCGTGTTGGCCCCCTCGTTGACGACAATCGCGTCCGGGCGCGCCTTGATCGCATTGCGGATCACGTTCAGCGCGCTGTGGAAGTTCATCGGCGACGGGTTCTTGGTCAGGGTCTCGGCCATCTTGGCGACGTTCTTGTCGCGACGCTCGTAGACACCCGTAGTCCAGTCGGTGGGCGCCTTGGCCCAGCCGTCGCCCATGCCGGCGAGCAGCGCGGACACGCACGATCCGATATCGCCGACCAGCGGCGCGGCGATCGGCACGTTGCTGTCGGCCTCGGTGGGGGAAATGTCGATCTGGATGAACTGCTGACCGCCGGAGGTCTTGGAACTGCCGCCACCCCAGGTCTTGCCCTTGCCGTGCGAGAGCAGCCAGTTCAGGCGCGCGCCGACCAGCATGACCACGTCGGCCTCGGCCAGCACATACGAACGCGCGGCGGAAGCGGATTGCCCGTGGTTGTCGGGCAGCAGGCCCTTGGCCATCGACATCGGCAGGTAGGGGATCCCGGTCTTCTCGACCAGCGAGCGAATCTCGGCATCGGCCTGTGCGTAGGCGGCACCCTTGCCCAGCAGGATCAGCGGCTTCTTTGCGCCTTTGAGCAGGTCGAGTGCGCGCTTGACGGCATCGGGAGCGGGGATCTGGCGCGGTGCCGGATCGACCACCCTGATCAGCGATTTGCGGCCCGCCGCCGCTTCCATCGTCTGGGCGAAAAGCTTGGCCGGAAGGTCGAGGTAAACGCCACCAGGACGGCCCGACAGCGCGGAGCGAATGGCCCGGGCGATGCCCACGCCGATGTCCTCGGCATGCAGCACCCGGAAGGCCGCCTTGCACAATGGCTTGGCAATGGCGAGCTGGTCCATTTCCTCGTAGTCGCCCTGCTGCAGATCGACGATCTCGCGCTCGCTGGAGCCGCTGATCAGGATCATGGGAAAACAGTTGGTGGTGGCATTGGCCAACGCTGTCAAGCCATTCAGGAAGCCGGGTGCCGACACGGTGAGGCAGATGCCCGGCTTTTGCGTCAGGTAGCCCGCAGCGGCAGCGGCATTGCCGGCGTGCTGCTCATGGCGGAAGGAGATCACACGAATACCCTCGGCCTGCGCCATGCGGGTGAGGTCGGTGATCGGGATGCCGGGCAGGCCGAAGATCGTGTCGATGTCGTTGAGCTTGAGCGCGTCGATCAGCAGGTGGAACCCGTCGATCGTCTTGGGTGCTTCCTGCGGTGTAGTTTCCACGGCTTTTTCCAGTATTGCGGACATGGTCTCTCCAGTTGAATCGTTGCGAGCCGTTGCGGCCCTGTCAGACGTGCTTTCGCCCGCGTCTACATCCGGCGTTCCTCACCATCCGGGTATCATAGAAAGCGGTCCTACTTTCCCCGTTGACCGCGGTCAATTTTCGGATTAATGCTCCACCCCAGTCCTTCCAGATCGTCCCTGCAAAGCCACCCCGAACGCAACATCATCCGCGTGCAGCTGCGGCAGACCACGGTGCTCCAGGGCATGGGCGACGACGATTTCGCCGAGCTGGAGAGGCG
>JANYAN010000434.1 GCA_025361305.1 Burkholderiales bacterium | reverse complement strand
CTCACCCGTTCGCCACTCGCCACCAGGGTTGCCCCCGTGCTGCCGTTCGACTTGCATGTGTAAAGCATTCCGCCAGCGTTCAATCTGAGCCAGGATCAAACTCTTCAGTTCGATCTTGATTTTTTCGCTCTTTCGAGCAACTCATAAATTGGAATTGACATGAACTTCATTTCTGAATTTCACATCTTTTTTACTTCATGAGCGTTTAAAGTCTTGCGACTTAGTTCCGAAGAACTTGGCAATTGCCTTCAAACGCCCACGCTTATCGGCTGTAGATTTTTAACGAACCTTGTGTCGCGACGCCAGGTTTGCACCCGGTTTTGCTTCGGTCTCAGCTGCGATCAGCCGAGCCTTCGATTATCGCAGGTTTTTATAAAACCTGTCAACTTATAGGGACACTATCGGTTTCTGCCGTCTCGCTGCGCTGGCGTCGTTGTTTGCCACTTTCGCTTGCAAACCGCCTGCTCACCGTTTTCAGCAGAGCCTTGAATTCTATACCGGAATTTGCATTCCAGCCAGACCCTTCGGTTCCCTTTTTTTGCTGATCGCCGCTTGCGCATCGTTTTCAGCAGAGCCTTGAATTCTATACCGGCTTTTTGCACCCAGTCAAAGTATTTCAAAACCTCCGCCTTACCGAGCCACCGGTCGGGGCCGCGGCGCTTTCACGCCGCAAGTTCAGCAGAGCCGACGACTATACCACTACGGCAAAAGGCAGCGATCGCAGGCGCCTGCCAGTGAGCGCAAACAGTGCGTTGGCCACCGCTGGCGCCAGGGGTGGCACCCCAGGCTCACCGACGCCACTGGGCGGGCCTTCACTGGCAATCGTCCAGGTCTCCACATGCGGGGCTTCACGCAGGTGAACCATCGGATAGGTGGAAAAGTTCGTTTGCTGCACCTGGCCACCCAGGATGTTGATCTTGCCGTGCAATGCGGCAGTGAGGGCGAAGACCACCGAGCCCTCCATCTGCTGGGCAACGACATCGGGGTTGACCACCGTGCCGCAATCGATGGCGCACCAGACGCGGTGCACCTGCGGCCGGCCGTCTCGCAGCGACACCTCCGCAACCTGCGCCACGATCGAGCCGAACGATTCGTGCAGGGCGATTCCCCGGGCGCGCCCGGGCAACGGCGTGCGGCCCCAGCCGGATTTGGCCGCAACGAGGTCGAGCACGGCCAGCTGGCGGGGCGCGTTGACGAGAAGCTTGCGCCTGAACTGCAGCGGATCCTGCCCGGCGGCGGCGGCCAATTCATCGATGAAACACTCTGAAAAGAAGGCGTTGTGGGAGTGCCCGACCGAGCGCCAGGGGCCCACCGGCACGCCCATGCGCGTGGCCACGTGCGCAACGTGCTGGTTGGGAAACCGGTACGGCTGATCGAACAGGCCTTCAGACGTTGTCTTGTCCGGCAGGTCGATCGGCCCAGCCAGCTTGGGCAAGGTGCGCTTGATCTGGCGCGGCACGATGGCATCGCCGGCGGACTTGATCCGCAAGCCCGTGATCTGGCCCTGGGCGTCAATCGCCGCCCGTAACAGGGCCACGTGCATGGGTCGGTAGAAATCGTGCGCCATGTCCTGCTCGCGTGACCAGGCCAGCTGGACCGGGAGCCCCCCGCAGTCCATCGCCACGCGCACCGCCTGGGCCACGTAGTCCACTTCGAGACGCCGGCCGAACCCGCCTCCGAGCAGGGTCACATGCAGCGTGACATCGTCCAGCGAGACCCCGGCCACCTGGGCCGCGATGGCCCGTGCCATGCCGGGCACCTGGGTCGGCGCCCAGACCACGACCTTGCCGCCGCTGACCTGCCCGGTGCAGTTCATCGGCTCCATCGTGGCGTGGGCCAGGTACGGCGCCCGATACCAGGCCTCGACCGTGCGGTCGGCGCCGCGCTCGGCGCCATCGATGTCGCCATGTTTGTGGAAGACAAACCCGCTCTCGTTGCGCACGGCACTTTCCAGGGCGGCCTCGATCTGGCGTGTTTCCAGCGGGCCTTGCGTGCGCTGCCTCCATTCGACAGAGACCGCGTCGGCGCCGCGCCTGGCGTGCCACGTCGTCGCACCGACGACGGCAAATCCCGCAGTTGAACCAGCGTAGGCTGGCAAAGCGACCATCCGCTTCACCCCGGGCAGCGACAACGCCGGCGCCGCATCGATGGCTCCCGGCGATCCCCCCAGCATCGGACACAGGCGAACCGCGGCGTACAGCATGCCCGGCAGGCGCACGTCCAGGCCGAACCGGGCGCTGCCATCCACCTTGGCCGGCAGGTCCAGGCGTCGCGCCGACCGACCGATCAGCTGCCAGTCCTTCCTGTCCTTCAGCGTCACGGTGCCTGGTGGGGTTGCGGCAGCAAACCTGGCCAGTTCGCCGTACGAAGCGGACTTACCGGACGGGTGCGAAATCATGCCGTCTTTCACGCTGAGCTCGGTCACAGGCAGCTTCCACTGCAGCGAGGCCGCTCCCACAAGTGCGGCGCGGGCCGTAGCGGCCGCCAATCGAAGCACTTCCCAGGCGTCGGCGACGCTGCTGGAACCGCCCGTCACGTTGATCCCGAGTTCGCGGGCCAGCTTGCCCAGCACCCACTGCGACGCTTGCACGCCCGCCGGTTTGCGCTCATCAGCCAGGTTGTACGGGCGAAACGGAAGCACGCCCACCAGTGCAGCCACATTGCCGTAGATCGCATCGGCTCCCGCTTGCTCGATGCGCATCCGGGCGAGCGGTATGTCGAGCTCTTCCGCCGCCAGCATGGGCAGCGCGGTGTGGACCCCTTGTCCCATTTCACTGCGCGGCATGGCAATGACGACCGACCCGTCGGCACCGATCTTGATCCATCCATTGAGGGCAATCCCGTCTGCCGTCGGCAGCATCAGGTCGCCAGCGCCCAGCCGCGACCGGGCCGGCAGCAAGCCCCAGCCGACCACCAGCGCGCCACCCGCGCCGGCAGCACTGAGCAGCAACGTCCTGCGCTTCATGCAACCCCTCTGGGCGGTGCCGCGGGCGAGCGCACAACGGTGCCGGCTGCGCGATGAATCGCAGCCCGCACGCGCTGGTACGTACCGCAGCGGCAGATGTTGGTGATCGCTTCATCGATGTCGGCGTCGGTCGGCCTGGGCTTGCTTTCCAATAGCGCTGCAGCCGCCATCAGCATTCCGCTCTGGCAGTAGCCGCATTGAGGCACTTGCTCAGCAATCCACGCGGCCTGCAGCGGATGCGGCCTGCCCGCATCTCCCAGAAATTCAATCGTCTGGATGCGCCGCCCCGTGACGCTGGACACCGGCGTCACGCACGAGCGGGTCGGCTTGCCGTCCACCCGCACCGTGCAGGCACCGCATGCCGCCACGCCGCAGCCGAACTTGGTGCCGGTCATGCCAAGGACGTCACGCAGCAACCAGAGCAAGGGCATGTCGGGTTCGGCGTCGACTTGAACGGCCTTGCCGTTGACCTGCAGTTCCACACCCGCCTCCTGACCCTGGTTTGACTAGCTGGTGCTCACTATATCGACGCGGCCCGATAATCGCGCTCTCCATGGCACTCATTACCCTACTAGACGCACAACTCGCGTTCGGCCACGTGGCCCTGCTCGACCACACCGATTTCTCCCTCGAGGCCGGCGAGCGCATCGGCCTGATTGGGCGCAACGGCGCCGGCAAGTCGTCACTTCTGAAAATTCTCGCCGGCATGGAAAGGGCCGATGACGGCACGCTTCAGATGCAACAGGGTGTGCGCATCGCGTACGTCGCGCAGGAACCGGTGCTCGACGCCAGCGCCACGGTCTTTGACGCCGCATGCGCAGGCGTCGCGGATGTCATCGCCCTGATTGACGAGTACAGCCATGGCCACGGCGATCTCGACAAATTGCAAAGCGCCATCGAGGCCAAGGACGGCTGGAACTGGGAACAGCGCGTCGCCGAGACCCTGCATCGCCTGCACCTGGACAAGGACGCCGTGATCACCACACTGTCGGGCGGCACCCGAAAGCGCGTTGCCTTGGCCCAGGCCCTGGTCAGCCGTCCCGACGTGCTGCTGCTGGACGAGCCGACCAACCACCTCGACCTTGACTCGATCGAATGGCTGGAAGGCCTGCTAATCGACTTCAAGGGCAGCGTCGTGACGATCACCCACGACCGCGCCTTCCTCGACCGTGTGGCCACCCGCATCGTCGAGCTCGACCGCGGGCGACTGCGCTCCTATGCCGGCAACTTCACGCAGTACCAGGTTCTCAAGGAGGACCAGATGGCCCAGGAGGCCGTGGTCAACGCCAAAGCCGACAAGCTGCTGCAGCAGGAAGAGGTGTGGATCCGCAAGGGCGTGGAGGCCCGGCGCACGCGCGCCCAGGGCCGCATCACCCGGCTGGAGGTCCTGCGCGCCCGCCGCGTCGCACGCCGCGATGCGCTGGGCAGCGTCAAACTGGACGTGGCTTCGGGTCAGCCCGGCGGCAAGATCGTTGCAGAACTTACCGAGGTGAGCAAGTCGTTCGGCCAGCAGGCCGTCGTGCGCAATTTCAGCACCACCATCCTGCGCGGTGACAAGGTTGGTCTGATCGGCCCCAACGGCGCGGGCAAGACGACGCTGCTCAAGCTGATCCTGGGCGAGCTGGCGCCCGACAGCGGCAAGCTACGCCAGGGCGCCAGCCTGCAGGTGGCCTACTTCGACCAGATGCGCAACGCGCTCGATCTGGACGCGACGCTGGAGGACTTCATCAGTCCGGGCAGCGAATGGATCGAGATCGGCAACCAGCGCAAGCATGTCAAGAGCTATCTGGGCGACTTCCTGTTCTCGCCGGCTCGGGCCAACTCACCGGTGCGCTCCCTGTCTGGCGGCGAGCGCAACCGCCTGCTGCTGGCACGCCTGTTCGCCAGGCCTGCCAACGTGCTGGTGCTCGACGAGCCGACCAATGACCTGGATATCGACACGCTCGAACTGCTGGAAGACCTGCTGCAGAACTACGAAGGAACGGTCTTCCTGGTCAGCCACGACCGGACTTTCCTGGACAACGTGGTGACGAGCACCATCGCCTTCGAGGGTGGGGGCCGCTGGCGCGAGTACGAGGGCGGGGTGCAGGATTGGCTGCTGCAGTCGCGCCGCTCGCAGGCTTTCGCGTCGGCGCAGGAAGCCGCGACGTCGAAGGCGGCCGGCAAGAGCGCCGCACCAGCCGTGCCGACCGTCCGCGAGGCGCCCGCAAAGAAGAAACTGAGCTACAACGATCAGCGCGAACTCGAATCGCTGCCGGCACTGATCGATTCCCTCGAGCAGGAGCAGAAGGCCATCGCCGACGAGTTGGCGGACGCGACGCTCTACAGCCAGGATGCCCCGCGCGCAAGCGAGCTCACCGAACGCAGCGCGCGAATCGAGGAAGAATTGATGGCCGCCCTGGAGCGCTGGGATCGGCTGGGCAGCATGTAGGCGTTTGTCCTGCACATTCTGGCGACCGCCGCCGACCCGGCCGCCCTCCGGTGCCGCCATGGCGCGGCTACATTGGTCTTTCCATGGAATCCAATCAATCATTTGGCCGGGGCACCGCCGCGGCGCACCTGCCACATCGGTTCCGGGATCTGCTGTCGCGCTGGCTGTTCATCGCCCTGATTGCGTGCAGCGCAGCAGGCTGCGCGAGCTTGCCCAGCAACGCCAACCGACAGCCTTCCACTGCGATTGAAGACCCCGACAGCACGGCGCTGGGTCAGTTGACGCAGCAGCTCCACACGGCAAGCCGCGCTCGCAGCGCATCGGGCTTGCGTTTACTCGACAGCGTGGAAGCTGCTCTCGGCGGCCGCCTGGCGCTGATCGATGCCGCCCAGCGCACGCTGGACCTGCAGTATTACGCCATCCAGGCAGACGTCGTCACCGAACAGCTGCTCGAGCGGCTGCGCGCGGCGGCGGAACGGGGGGTGCGGGTGCGCATCCTGCTGGACGATCTCAACACTGTGGGTCCCGACGCACAGGTGCTGCGCATCGCCTTTGAGAAGAACGTGGAGGTCCGGCTGTTCAATCCGCTGGTCGGACCGCGCGATTCCCAGCTTGGGCGCGTGGTGCTGTCGATGACCACTCCGCAGAGCACGGGCAAGCGCATGCACAACAAGTTGTTCATTGCCGACAACGCATGGGGCATCGCGGGCGGGCGCAACCTGGGCGACGCCTACTTCGGCGGCAACGCGACAGGCTATTTCGTCGATCTCGACGTTCTGGTTGCCGGCCCGGTCGTTCGGGAGATGTCCGTCAGCTTCGACCATTACTGGAACGATGCGCTGGCCTACCCGGTGCAGCTCCTGATGTCACCCGACGACATCGAGATGCTGCGCGCGAAAGGCAAGGCCCGCCAGACGGACCCGGCCAAAGCTGCCCAGGCGCCGCCACCGGTTGCCGCCGCTTCGGTGCTGCCCGACATCACCAGCACCGGAGTGCAGCATCCCCAGCCGACGGACTTGTCCAGCGGCACGATGACCTGGGCGCCGGCGGCGGTCCTTTTCGACAAGCCAGGCAAGGTCGGCCCCGGCGACGACGAAGTGAATGCGGGCGACACGTTGATCGACGGCCTGCTGCAGCTGATGTCGCTGGCCAAGGAGCACGTGCTGGTCGTCACTCCGTATTTCGTGCCGGGCGCGGCCGCCATGAAACAGTTCAGCGACCTGCGCGCGCGCGGTATCCGCGTCCGGGTGCTGACCAACTCGCTGGCCTCCAACGATACGCCGGCCGCGCACGCCGGGTACGCGCGCTATCGCAAGGACTTGCTCACGATGGGTGTGGAGCTATACGAGTTGCGCGCGGCCCAGGAGGACCCAGCCGAAGGTCCTGAGTGGAGTCGCGACACGGGGTCCGGCGGCAGCATGGGATCGGGCGGCAGTCTGGGCTCCGGCGCGGGCAGGTCCGCGGCCGGCTCCTCGCGCGCCACCCTGCATTCGAAGTTCGTGATCATCGACAACCGTCTGTCGGTGATCGGCTCGATGAACCTGGACCTGCGTTCGCAGCGCAAGAACAGCGAGGTCGCACTGGTGATCCGCAGCGGCTCGCTCGCACGCCAGGCTGCTGGCCTGGTCGAAGGCACCCTGGGCAAGGGCGCCTACCGACTCGAGCTGGCCGACAGCAAACTGGTCTGGCACGCCCCACCGGGCGCGCCCTTCAAAGACACCACTGACGAGCCAGAAGCCAGCGCCCGTCTCAAGCTGCTGGTCAACGTCGTGGGCCCGTTCGCGCCCGAAGAGATGCTGTAGCGCCAGCGGCTACATCCGCCGCACCAGCTCCGAATACTTCTTCCAGAAGGCCGCGTCCTGCGTGGTCGCGAAATTGATGCGCATCAGCGTGCTGGGCTTGCGTTGCGCGTGGAACAGGGCGCCGGGCGCCAGCAGGTAGCCTTCGTCGAGCATGCGCTGGGCCAGGGCATCGGTGTCCACGCCGGTGTCCACCCAGCCGAACAGACCCACCGGCTCGGCGGCGAAAGTGCAGCCGGCGGCCAGCGCCAGCTTCACGCTTCGGCTGCGCGCGGCAGCCAACCGCGTGCGGATGCGCTCGGCATGGCGGCGCAGTTGGCCTTGCTCCATGCACAGCGCCAGCGCTTTCTCCAGCAACGCCGGCGTGGTCAGGGTGGCCAGCAGCTTGGTGTCCAGCAACTGCTCGATCAGCGATGGATGGGCCGCCAGGAAGCCCACGCGCCAGTTCGGCGCCAGGATCTTGGCGAAACCGCTGACATGGATCGTGCGCTGCAGCCCGTCCAGCGCGCACAGGCGCGTGGCGTGCTCTGGCGCGATGTGGCTGTAGGTGTCGTCTTCGACGATGTGGAAGTTGTGCTGGTTGGCCAGCTGCAGCACCCTATGGGCGCTTCCCGGCGACAGGCAGTAGCCCGTGGGATTGTGGAACACGCTCACGCTGACATACAGCTTGGGCTGGTGCAGTTCGCAGTAGCGTGCCATCACCGCGAGATCGGGGCCGTCGGGTCCGCGCGGCACCGGCAGGATACGCATCCCCAGCGCGGCGAGCCGTGCGAACTCCACCGCCCAGCCCGGCTCTTCAACCATCACGTGGTCGCCCGCGCTCAGCAGCGTGCGGCTGACGATGTCCAGGGCATGCGTGGCACCGACCGTCGTGATGATGTTTTCCGGCGCGGCGTGCACCGACAGGGTGGCCAGCTTCTTGGACAACGCGCGGCGCAGCCCGCTGTCGCCCTTGGGCTCACCGTATTGAAGTGAAAATTCCTGCAGCGCGCGTGTGCTGGTCACCTTGCGCACCGCGGTCGGCATGAAAGTCGATTCCATCCACTCGGGCGGGAACACACCCATCCCCGGCTGAGGCTTGTCGCTCACCCTGTGGAACATCCCGCGGATCAGGGCCGTGGCATCGATGGGCGCGTGCGGGCGGGCCGCGGGCGTTCCCGGGACGGCTGTCGCCGACGCAGTCGCGCCGCTGTCTCGCCCTGAGCTGACGGCTTCGCGCACAAAGAATCCCCGGTTCTTGCGCGCTTCCACCAGCCCCTGAGCCAGCAATTGGTCGTAGGCGGAAACCACCGTGGATGGGCTGACGCTGTGCTGCAGCGCGCATTGCCGCACCGAGGGCAGGCGCGCGCCGGGCGCCAGTAGCCGGGTGCGAATACGATGCGCAAATCGTCCGGCAAGCTGCTCGGTGAGCGACTGCGAGGAGGCTTTCATCAGCATGGCGAAGATCCTGTGTATTGCCGGCCGGGGCAGTACAGCTTCCTGACTGAACTGCTCAACTGTATTGGTTGTGTATTGGTACCCGAGATTACATTGGTCCTCATGGATTCGCAAGCCATCACCTTGAGCCCGGGAGCTGCATGAGCCCGGCCGAACTCACTGCGCTGCTGGTGTTCTGCACGGCGATGAGCTTTTCGCCCGGGCCCAACACCACCCTGTCCACCGCGCTTGCGGCCAACCACGGGCTCAAGCGCGCCCTGCGCTTTTGCCTGGCCGTTCCGACGGGCTGGACCCTGCTGATGCTGGCCTGCGGGCTCGGCCTGGGCGCGCTGGTTGCGGGTGTGCCCGTGCTGCGTTGGGGCGTCAAGCTGGCCGGCGTGGCCTACATGCTGTGGCTGGCCTGGAGGCTGGCTGGCTCCCGCCGCATGTCGGAAGCCGATAGCAGCCGGCTCGACGTAAGTTTCTCGCAGGGCGTGGGACTGCAATTTCTCAACATCAAAGCCTGGATGCTGGCGCTGACCCTGACCGCTGGCTGGGTGGTGAACGCCGGGGGTCAGCCGGCCGCCAACCCCGGGCAGCGCCTGGCCATCATCTGCACAGTGATGGTGCTGTTCGCTTTTTCCAGCAATTTCGCCTATGCACTGGCGGGCTCACTGCTGCGCCAGTGGCTGGCATTGGGCGCGCGCCTGCTCTGGTTCAACCGTGTGCTGGCGCTGGTGCTGCTAGCCACCGCAGCGTGGATGCTCAGCGTGTGAAAGCGCAATCAACAAGAGAGTCAAGACCATGAAACTGAACGATCTGCAGCATACCCAATGGGTGCTGGCCCGCCGCGCCGACAAGATGAATCCGTCGGTGATCCGCGAAATCCTCAAGGTGACCGAGCGGCCCGGGATCATCAGCTTCGCTGGCGGCCTGCCCTCGCCCAAGACCTTTCCCGTCGCCGAGTTTGCCGCCGCGTGCGACAAGGTGCTGCGCGACGACGGTGAGGCTGCGCTGCAGTACGCAGCCAGCGAAGGCTACGCGCCGCTGCGCGAGCAGGTTGCCGCCGGCTTGCCATGGCAGGTCGATCCTGCACAGGTGCTGATCACCACCGGCTCCCAACAGGGGCTGGACCTGGTGGCCAAAGTGCTGATCGATGCCGGCTCCCGTATCCTGGTCGAGACGCCCACCTACCTTGGCGCGCTGCAGGCCTTCGCACCGATGGAGCCCGAAGTGGTGAGCGTCGCCAGCGACGCCGAAGGTGTCGATGTCGATGATCTCGCCGGAAAGCCCGCCCGCTTCCTGTATGTGCTGCCCAACTTCCAGAACCCCACCGGCCGCACCATGAGCGAGGCTCGCCGCGCCGCGCTGTCGCATCGGGCCGCGGAACTTGGGCTGCCGCTGGTCGAAGACAACCCTTATGGCGACCTGTGGTTCGACACCCCGCCGCCGCCGCCGCTAACGGCGCGAAACCCCGACGGCTGCATCTATCTCGGCTCGTTTTCCAAGGTGCTGGCCCCGGGCCTGCGACTGGGCTTCCTGGTCGCACCGGCCCCCGTCTTTCCCAAGTTGCTGCAGGCCAAACAGGCTGCCGATCTGCACAGCCCCGGCTTCAACCAGAGGATGATCGCGGAGGTGATGAAGGACGGATTCCTCGATCGCCACGTGCCAACCATCCGGGCGCTGTACAGGTCGCAGCGCGACGCGATGCTGGCGGCACTGACCCGGGAAATGGCCGGCCTGGGCGTGCAGTGGAACACGCCGGACGGCGGGATGTTCCTCTGGGCGCGCCTGCCCGAAGGCATGAGCGCGGTCGAGCTGCTGCCCAGGGCCGTGGACAAGGGCGTAGCCTTCGTGCCCGGTGCCGCATTCTTCGCCGGCCGAACCGATGCGCGCAGCCTGCGGCTGTCATTCGTCACGGCCACCGCACAGCAGATCGATATCGGCATCGCGGCATTGGCCAGCGCCATCCGCGAGCAACTGAGGCCGTAGCCCATGCCCAGGATCTGGGGTCGCATTTCGTCGATCAATGTCCGCAAGGTGGTACTGGCCGCGCAGGAACTGGGCATCGCCTTCGAACGCATCGACGCCGGCCACGAGTTCGGAGTCGTCAAGACGCCCGAATACCTGGCCAAGAATCCGAACGCGCTGGTGCCGCTGGTCGAAGACGGCGAATTCCGGCTTTGGGAATCAAACGCGATCGTGCGCTACCTGTGCGCCAAGCACTCGTCCGGCGCCCTGTATCCGCTGCCACTGGCCAAACGTTTCGACGCCGAGCGCTGGATGGACTGGCAGCAGACCACCCTGAACCCAGCTGGGCGAGACGCATTTGTCCAGTTGCTGCGCACACCGGCCGACCGCCGCAACATGGACCTCGTGGCCCGCTCGACCGCAGCCACCGAGCCCTTGATGGCCATCCTCGACCAACACCTCGCCAACCAGCCCTTCATGGCCGGCGATCGCCTGACCATGGCCGACATCCCCATCGCCTGCGAGATCCACCGCTGGCATGGCCTGCCACAGGCCCGACCGGCGCGTCCGCACCTGGAACGCTGGTACCGCGCCATGCTGGCGCGGCCGGCCAGTAGCGGCGTGCTCGACCTGCCCTTGTCCTAGACAGAGACCATCCGATGAAACAGCGCCCTTTCAAACAAGTCGATGTGTTCACCGCCGCGCCCTACCGTGGCAACCCGCTGGCCGTCGTGCTGGATGGCGGCGGCCTGACGACCGAGCAAATGCAGCACTTCACCAACTGGACCAACCTGTCCGAGGCTACCTTTCTGCTGCCGCCGATGCAGGCGGGCGCAGACTATCGGGTGCGCATCTTCCGCCCGGGGCGTGAATTGCCCTTCGCAGGTCACCCAACTCTGGGCAGTTGCCACGCCTGGCTGCAGGCCGGTGGACAGCCCAAGGGCGAGCATGTGGTGCAGGAATGCGGCGTTGGCCTCGTCAGCCTCAAACGCGAGTCCGGGCGTCTGGCCTTCGCAGCCCCGCCCCTGATCAAGGGCGGGCCACTGGCCGACGCCGATGTGGCCCTGATCGCACGCGGCCTGGGTATCGGACGGTCCGACATCGTGGCCCATTCCTGGTGCGACAACGGCCCCAACTGGCGTGGCGTGATGCTCAAGAGCGCAGAGCAGGTGTTGGCCCTCAGGCCCGATGCTTCCCTGCTGGCTGGCCTGGACATCGGCGTTGTGGGCCCGCGCGGCAAGGTCGGCGTGGTCGCCAGCCGCGAGTCGGGCGACGAGTGCGCGTTCGAGGTCCGCGCCTTCTTCCCCGGCAACAACGGCATGGCCGAAGACCCGGTGACGGGCAGCCTGAACGCCGCGCTGGCGCAGTGGCTGATCGGCGCCGGGCTGGCGCCTGAGCGCTACATCGCAAGCCAGGGCACCGCCATGGGCCGGGCCGGACGCGTGCATGTCGAGCGCGATCGCAATGGCCAGGTCTGGATCGGCGGCGAATCGGTCACCTGCGTCGAGGGAACGGTCCTTCTCTAGCGATGCCGGCACAAATCGATCATCTCGTGGTGGTGGCGTCCACCCTGGAGCAGGGCGTCGCCTGGTGCGAGGCCAGCCTGGGCGTCACGCCCGGGCCGGGCGGCCAACATCCACTGATGGGCACACACAACCGTTTGCTGCGCATTGCAACAGTCGATTTCCCGCGCGCCTATCTGGAGATCATTGCCATCAATCCGCAGGCGACGGTGCCTGACAGGGCGAGGCGCTGGTTCGACCTGGACGACCAACTGCTGCGAGCGCAGATCGAGACGCACGGGCCCAGGCTGGCTCACTTTGTCGTCAGCGTGCCGCAGCTGGATGCAGCTGTCGCGGCGGTCGCCGCACTGGACATTGACCGCGGCGAGGCGCTCGAGGCGTCCCGCATGACGGAACGGGGCCTGTTGCAGTGGCGAATCACTGTCCGCAGAGATGGCCAGCGCCTGTTCGATGGCGCACTGCCCACCTTGATCGAGTGGGGCGACACGCATCCTGCCGGAGCCATGCCGCCATCGGGCATCACGCTCCAATCCCTGACGGTCACCCACCCGCAGGCCGCGCTGTTGCGCACGGCGTACGACGCAATCGGGTTGAGCGGCGTTGCGCCCAGGCCCGGCCCCGCCAACCTGGCCGCCACCCTGAACACCCCCGGCGGGTCGATCGTGCTCGAGTCCAATGGTTTGTAAACCGGGCCGCGCACCCCTCATGGAGACATGCTGATGTTCCAGCGCGAAGAAGTCGAGGCCGCCCGCAGGACCGTGTATCAGGTGATGCCACCGACGCCGCAGTACGCCTGGCCAATGCTCCAGGCGCGGCTGGGCATGAAGGTCTGGGTGAAGCACGAGAACCACGCGCCCACCGGCGCCTTCAAGGTGCGCGGGGGCCTGACCTATTTCGCGGCCTTGTCGCGCCACCTGCCCGCCGAGTCCGGCGTCGTCAGCGCCACACGCGGCAACCATGGCCAGTCGGTAGCCCTGGCCGCCGGCAATTACGGAATAAAAGCCACTATCGTCGTGCCGCACGGCAATTCGGTGGAGAAGAACGCCGCCATGCGCGCCCTGGGCGCCACCTTGGTCGAGCACGGCGACGACTTCCAGTCAGCCCGCGAGCACGCCATCGTGCTGGCCGCCGGCCGCGGGCTGCACCTGGTGCCTTCATTCCACCGGGACCTGGTCAAGGGCGTGATGAGCTACTGGGTCGAATTCTTCGAAAGCTTTGCCCGCGGCGAGGAACCCGACGTGGTCTTCGTGCCGATCGGGCAGGGTTCGGGTTTCTGCGCCGCGGCGGCGGCACGGGCTTACTCGGGAGCCCGCAGCGCCCTGGTCGGCGTCGTTTCGGCGCACGCCACGACCTACCTGGATTCGTTCCGCGAACGCCGGGTCGTGCCGGCGCCGGTGACGACCCGGCTTGCCG